>JACPQN010000022.1 GCA_016190485.1 Chloroflexota bacterium | reverse complement strand
GGGGTGGAGGTGGGTCTGTCACCACGCCCGCCGCGCCACAGCCCACGGCCAGCATCACACCTGCCAGCGGCGGCACCATCGCCTCTCCCTCCGGAGAGGTCACGGTGAGCTTCCCCTCGGTAGTAGTGGACGCCGCGACCACCGTGGTCGCGACGGTGGAGATCGTGCAGCTCGAGGGGGTTGCGGTCACCACCCTCCAGGCCGCCGATCCGGTGACGGTGCCCGAGGGCCACATGCTGGGGACCCTCGCCTTCCGTCTGAAGGCGCAGGATAGCAGCGGAAACCCCATCAGCCACTTCTCCAAGGCGGTCACCCTCAAGGTGGCCGTGCCGGCCGAAGACCGGCGCCGGGCGGGTGACGACATGAACCGCGTCCTGCTGCGGCGCTACGACGCCGCCACGCGCCAGTGGATAGAGCTGCCCACCCGACCCGTCACCGCCACCGCCCTGACCGCGGACACCGTGGAGCCCGGTCTCTTCGGCGTGCTGGTAGACCTGCCCATCCCCACCGTGACTGCGCCCGCCAGAGACTCCGTGGCCGCCGACTTCGCGCCGGATCTGCGGTGGTCGGCGCCCCTGGGCGTAAACTGGTACCACCTCCAGGTGCTTCCCTTCAACCTGGACGGCCCGGGCGTCGACCTGCTTATCGGCGAACCGGAGCTGGTGAGCGCCGGCCGCTACCAGGTGGCTGCCCCCAAGTTCGGCGACGGCAACTACGTGCTGCTGCCCGGCATGACGTACGTCTGGCGGGTGCGCACCAGCCCCAGCGCAGCTCAGGTAGGCGTCTCTGATCCGGTGTGGAGCCGCTGGAGCACCGGCAGCTTCCGCACGCCCGCGCCCGCCTCCGAGACTATCCGGCTGCTTAATCCCACGGAGGGGAGCACGGTCTCATCCCTGCAACCCACCTTCACCTGGAACAACAGCGACGACAAGGTCTTCTATTACGAGGTCCAGGTGAGCAGAGACCCCGCCTTCGACACAAATTCGGCCACCGCCAAGGCCATGGTCTACTGGGAACTGGTGCACGGCGCGCTGACCAGTCCGCAGAACAGCTATCTGGTGCCCTCCCGCTTCTTGCTAGAGCCCGGGACGGTCTACTACTGGCGGGTACGCCCCCGGGTTCAGGGAGACGGCACCCCCGTGCCGTGGCGACTCCCAGGCACGTTCAAAACACGGTGACGGTGGGCGCCACCATGAGTCCCGCGGCCGCAAGACGAGCCCCCCAGTGGAAGCGCGCCTGCCTCAAGGCTTCCCTAGCATGCGCCCTGCTGCTGGCCTCGGTGGCTGTGTCCCCTCGCCCCTCCCATGGCGACGAGGTGAGCTACCGCTTCTCCTTCGCCGCCGGCACGGTAGCGCCCGACCGGCTGGAGCGGCCCCTGGGGCTGGCGGTCGACCGCCAGGGGAACGTGGTGCTGGCCGATGGCGGGATGGCCCGCATCCAGCGCCGAACAGCCGGGGGTGAACTGCTTGCGCAGTGGAGCAGCTTCACCACCAGTAAGGGCGCCGAGCGCCTCATCGCTCCCCGGGGCGTGGCCGTGGACACCGCGGGCAATATCGCGGTCACGGATGCTCAGCGGAAGACGGTGCGGGTCTTCAGCCCGCAAGGCCTCCTGCTGCGCAGCTTCGGCTCGGAGGGCACTGCCGATGGCGACTTTCTCCGACCTGTCGGCATTGCAGTGGATGGGCAGAACAACCTCTACGTGGTAGACGAAGAGGCCAGCCGAGTGCAGAAGTTCAGGGCCGACGGCGCGTTCGTGCTGAAGCTCGGCGGCCTGGGTGGTGGCCAGGGGCAACTCCGGTTGCCCACCGGCATCGCGGTGGATGGCGACGGGAGCCTCTATATCGCCGACACCGGCAACAACCTGCTCCAGAAGTTTGACGCTCAGGGCAGATACCTCCGGCAATGGGGAGGACTGGGCACAGAAGACGGGAGATTCCAGCGCCCGGTGGGCCTCGCCATAGACGCAGAGGGCAACGTCCTGGTAGCCGACACAGGGAACCGGCGGGTCCAGAAGTTTTCTCCCCAGGGAGAGTTCCTCGCCAAATGGGACGCTGCGGCCGAGTGGCTAGCCGTCGATGCCAGCGGCGCCGTCCTGACCAGCAGCCCGCAAGGGAGCCGCGTAGACCGCTACTCCACCTCGGGGGATCTCAAAGGGTCCTGGGGACGAGCAGGCGCCCGGGATGGAGAGCTGCGCGCACCCCGGGGCGTGGCCCTTGACCCTCAGGGCAATATCTTGGTAGCCGACTCGCTGAACCATCGGGTGCAGGTCTTCGATCCGCAAGGAAAGTTCCTGCGGAGCTGGGGCACGCTGGGCACTCAGACCGGCCAGTTTGACACCCCAGTGGCCCTCACCGTTGACCGGCAGGGCCTTGTCTACGTGGTGGAGGCCGGGAACAACCGGGTGCAGAAGTTCGACAGCGCCGGGAAATTTCTCGCCACCTGGGGGCGGAGCGGCAGTGGTGAAGGTGAGTTTCAGTCCCCCGCCGCCATCGCCACCAACGGCGCCGTGGTCCTGGTGCTGGACACCGGGAACTACCGTGTCCAGAAGTTCGATACCTCCGGAAAGTTCCTGGCTAGCTGGGGTAGCCAGGGCAGCGGCAACGGCCAGTTCCTGAGCCCGGTGGCTGTAGCGGTGGACGCCGCCGGAAACGCCTACGTAGCCGACTACGCCGGCGGCGACCGGGTGAGCAACGCGCTACAGCGCTTTGGCCCCGACGGCGCATTGCTCCAACGGTGGACCAGCGGAGACCTGCCCAACGTTAACCCCACCGGCATCGTGGTGGATGGCCTGGGCAATATCTACCTGGCAGACCACCCGCGGCCCGCGTCCCTCTTTCCCCAGGCGGGACGGGATCGCGTCGTCAAACTCGACCCGTCCGGCAGACTCCTGGCACAGGTGGGCGGTCCAGGTATCGAGAACGGCCAGCTCGCGGGACCCACTGCCCTGGCAGTGAGCGCCGACGCGGATATCTTCGTGGCCGACACGATGAACCAGCGGGTGCAGAAGTTCTCCTTCCTCCGTCCCACCACCCCGATCTCGGTGGGCACACCGACCCCCGCTCCGCCGCCCGTCCTCTCACCGGTAGACGCCCCGTTCCTGCTGTCGCCGGGCGCCGGAGCTGCCCTCACCTCCGTGGCCGTGTCGCTGAGCTGGAAAAATCCCCCCTCCGTCACGCAGTATCACCTGCAGGTGGTGCCCCACACTGGCGACGGCCCAGGCCTGGACCTCATTGTGGGGGACACCGCATTGGTGCAGGCGGCCAGCTACACCATCCCGGCGCCGGCTCTGGGCAGAGGCCCCTACCTGCTCCTGCCCGACATGACCTACTACTGGAGGGTGCGGACAGCCACCCTCGGCTCTCCCCTTGGCGCCGGGGACGAGGGATGGAACTCCTGGAGCGAGATCCGCACCTTTCGGACGCCGACTCGCAGCGCCCTCGGCGTGATCCCCGTGGCGCCCCACGACGGCCAGATGCTCGCCGGACCCTCCACGACCCTGAGCTGGCGCTACACCTCTGGGGACGTGTTCTACTTCGAAGTCCAGATGAGCACCGACCCAGCCTTTGAGACCGATCCGGAAAAGGCCCGGGCGTCGGTGGCCTGGAACGTGGTCCATGGTGGGGAGACGTCGCCCGGCAATAGCTGGAACACCCCATCCCTGGAGAAGGGGATAGACTACTACTGGCGGGTGCGCCCTCGGGTGCAGGGCGACGGGAAGCCGGTCCCCTGGTCGCCGGCGTGGCGCTTCCGGGCGCCGTAGCGCCCTACAGGAGCAGATCGGACAGGAGCAGGCGCGGCCCTTCGCGGCAGGAGAGCCGGGGCCCCCGCCGGGTTTCTATGGTGCAGGCGAAGCACGCCCCGACGCCGCAGGCCATGGACATCTCGGCCAGCACCTGCACCGGCTTGCGGGGCCACTGGCCGCTTGTC
Organism: Chloroflexota bacterium; assembly: GCA_016190485.1. Taxonomy (GTDB): domain Bacteria; phylum Chloroflexota; class Dehalococcoidia; order SHYD01; family SHYD01; genus JACPQN01. The sequence continues at coordinate 10,108 of JACPQN010000022.1, read as the reverse complement.
GCTCGGGCCAGCTCCTGGTACATACTCCAGGGTCCACACGCATACACCTCGTCGGCCCAACTCCAGTAGTCGCCCACCAGGTCCACCACGGCTCCCTGGTGCCCCAGAGAGCCGTCCACCGTGGCGGCCACCAGCTCGATCTCGGCTGCCAGTAAGTCCTGGGGGTAGACGTGCCCCGCCTCGGGCGCGCCCGCCAGTAAGGTGACGCTGCGTCCGCGCGCCACCTGCGACTCAGCCAGCGCCACCAGGGGCGAGATGCCCCAGCCTTCCGCGATCAGGAGCAGGTTACGGGAGGCACGATGAACGGTGTATCCTCGCCCCAGAGGGCCCAGCACGTCCAGGGCATCCCCAGGCCTCATGCGGCCCAGGAGGCTGGTGCCGGCGCCTTGCAGCCCGTAGAGCAAGGCACAGCCCTGGGCTGCGCCCCCGGGGGCCGACGTGCCCAGTCGATGAATACTCAAGGCCCGCCGCAGCAGAGGATCAAAGCCATCGCCGCACCGCACCATGAGGAACTGGCCCGGCTGCGCCTCCTGCGCGATGTCCGGCGCGCGCAGCCACATGAGGTTGATGCCGGGCATCACCTCCTGGTTAGAGAGCACATCGGCCCGGAGCTGCCGCACGGCGTCTCCTACCGGCCCAGCAGGTTGGGGAGTAACAGGGTGCCCAGACCCAGCAACATGATAAACCCGCCGATGTCTGTGCAGGTGGTCAGAAAGATGGAGGACATGAGCGCGGGGTCCAGGCGCAGCGCTCGCAGCAGCATCGGCAGCAGCCCCCCCAGGATCCCGGCCAGCAGCACGTTGCCGATCATGGCCACGGCCACTACCAGCCCCAGCCACGGGTTGCCCACCACTATCAGGGCGATGAGCCCGCTGACGGCGCCCGCAGCCAGGCCGTGGATCACCCCGAAGATAAGCTGCTCCACCAGGACGCGGAAGATGTCTCCGGTGCCGATTTCTCCCAGCGCTAGGCCCCGAACCAGGAGCGTGGCCGCCTGGGTACCGGTGTTCCCTCCGTGGCCCGCGATCACGGGCATGAAGACGGCCAGCGCGGCCATCTGGCTGATGGTGGGCTCGAAGAAGCTCACCACATACGCCGAGACGAAGGCCGTGAAGAGGTTCACCAGCAGCCAGGGCATGCGCCGCTTGAGGGTCGCGCCCAGGGGCGCCAGGGCCCGCTCCTCCTCAGAGAGGCCCACCATGCGGTAGATGTCCTCGGTGGTCTCCTCCTCCAGCACGTCCGCGGCGTCGTCGAAGGTGATCATGCCCAGCAGGTGGCCCGCTTCGTCCACCACCGGCAGCGCCATGAGGTCATAGTGGCGCATCAGGTGCGCCGCCTCTTCCCGGTCAGTCCCGGCGCGCACCGAGACCACTTCGGGGTTCATGATCTCCTTCAGGGGCGTCTCGGGCGCAGCCACAACCAGGTCTCGAAGGCTGACCACCCCCTGGAGGCGGCGCTCTACATCCACCACAAAAAGATAGTAGATAGTGTCGCTGGGGGGCTTGCTCTGGCGGAGGTGGCGGATGGTCTCGTCCACTGTCATCTCCGCATCCAGGGCCAGGTAGTCCGGGGTCATGACCCCGGCAGCGCTCTCCTCGGGGTGGAGCAGCAAGGGGGCTACCCGTTGGGCCTGGCGCATCCGTCCCAGCACCTGGGCGGCCTGCTCGGTCTCCATGTCTCCCAGCACGTCCGCGGCCACGTCCGGCTCGGTGACGTCCAGGGCCTCCGCCACCGTGACGGGGCCCAGGTGCTCCGCCAGATCAGCGGCGTCCTCGCTGTCTAGATGGTGGAAGATGGCGGCGACTTCGTCCCGCTGGAGACGCGCCAGGAGGGTCACCCGTTGAGCCTCCTCCAACGCCATGAGGATGTCGGCGGCATCGGCAGGGTGCTCGGCCACCAGCAGGCCAGCCGCCTCGGGCAGGTCGCCCGCCTCGAGCTGGTCCTGGATCTTCTGGTAGGCTACCCGTGCCTGTGGCTCCATGGAAGGTCCTCTCCCGCCCGCCTAGGGCGAGCGCGTTGCCAGATACTCGTGGAGCGGGCTTACCGTATACCCCTTCTCGCCCCGAGCCAGGGAGCGCACCGCGGCCCGGGCCGTATCCAGCGAAGTGAAGCAGGGCACGCGCAGCTCCGCGGCAGCCCGGCGGATCTCAAAGCCATCCCTTAGGGGGTTGCGCTGGCCGCTGATGGTGTTGACCACCAGGTCCACAGTCCGGTCTATGATCACGTCCACCACGTTGGGGTGTCCTTCGCCGATCTTCATGACCTGCGTCACGGGCATGTCCAGGGCCCGGATGAGGGCCGCAGTGCCCTCGGTAGCGTAGAGGCGGTACCCTTGCTGGTAGAACTCCCGGATAATAGGTAGCGCCTCGGACTTGTCCCGATCCGCGATGCTCAGGAGCGCAGTGCCCTGGGGATGGGGCATGAGGCCCGCGGCCATGAGGGCCTTGGTGAGGGCCGCTTCGAAGGTGGCGTCGATGCCCATCACCTCTCCGGTGGACTTCATCTCCGGCCCCAGGTAGGTATCCACGCCCAGGAGCTTGGACTTGGAGAACACCGGCGCCTTGATGGCCACCAGGCGCTGCCGTTTCCACAGGCCGCCACGGTAGCCCTGCTCCGCCAGGGACACCCCCAGCATGACGTTGGTGGCCAGGCGCACCATGGGCACATCAGTTACCTTGGAGAGGAAGGGCACCGTCCGGCTGGCCCGGGGGTTCACCTCCAGCACGTACACCGAAGGCTCCACCACCGCTGCCCCGTCACCACCATTCTGGCCCCGGCCGGGCATGATGACGTACTGGACGTTCATCAACCCTCGGACCTGGAGGCCCAATCCGATGCGCTGGGTGTAGTCCACCAGCGTATCCACCTCTCGGGAGGTGAGGTCCAGGCCCGGGTAGACGGCCATGGAATCGCCGCTGTGGACGCCCGCCCGCTCGATGTGTTCCATCACGCCCGGAATGAGCACCTGCTCTCCGTCGCAGATGGCGTCCACCTCCACCTCTTTGCCTTCCAGGTACTTGTCGATAAGCACCGGGCGGCCGCTCCCCAGCTCCACGGCGTGGGTCATGTACTCGATGAGGTCCCGTGGGTTATGGACGATCTCCATGGCCCGGCCACCCAGCACGTAGCTGGGCCGCACCAGCACCGGATAGCCGATGGCCTGAGCTACCTGGAGCGCTCCCTCCACCGAGGTGACGGCAGAGCCGGGCGGCTGCGGGATCCCCAGACGGTTCATCAGCTCCTCGAAGCGGCGGCGGTCCTCCGCCAGATCTATGGTCTCTGCCGAAGAGCCGAGGATGGAGAGGCCGCTGCGGGCCAGCGGTTCAGCCAGGTTGATGGCCGTCTGCCCGCCGAACTGGACGATGCTGGCGGGCAGGTCACCCCCCAGACCCGCCGTGGTCCTGCCATCGCTCCCCTCCAGGAGCCCTTGGTCCTCGTTCTCCAGGATGTCCCGCAATCCCTCCTCGTCCAGGGGCTCGAAGTAAAGGCGGTGGCTGGTGTCGAAATCCGTGGACACTGTCTCCGGGTTGGAGTTGACCATGATGCTTTGGGCGCCCGCGGCCTCCAGAGCCCAGGCGGCGTGCACGGAGCAGTAGTCGAACTCGATGCCCTGGCCGATGCGGATGGGCCCGCTGCCGATGACCACCGCACGGCTCCCTTGCAGCGGCGGCGCCTCGTTCTCCTGCTCGTAGGCGCTGTAGTAGTAGGGCGTCTCGGCGGTGAACTCCGCGGCGCAGGTGTCCACCATCTTGTACACGGGTAGAATGCCCCACTCCCGGCGGAGCTGGCGCACTCGCTCCGCCAGCCCCTCGGTGCGAGAGCTGTCGCCGAGCTGTGCGATCAGCTCGTCGGGGAAGCCCAGCCGTTTTGCCTCCCGCAGCAGCGCAGGCACCAGCGGCTCCGAGAGCAAACGTCGCTCCATGGCCACCAGCCGCCGCAGCTTGTGGAGAAACCACAGGTCGATGCCGGTACGCAGGGCCAGCTCTTCGGCAGGCGCATCCCGGCGCAGGGCGGCCATGAGGGCCCAGAGGCGTTCGTCCGTAGGCTGCAGGGGCAGCCGCGCCAGCACCTCTGGCGACGGGAGGCCGTCTTTCAAGTCCCAGGCTGGGTCTTCCCACAGCAGCGAGCGCTTGCCGATCTCCAGGGAGCGCACCGCCTTCTGGAGCGCGGCCTCGAAGGTGCGTCCGATGGCCATCACCTCGCCCGTGGCCTTCATCTGGGTGCCAATAGCGCGGTCGCCCGAGGCGAACTTGTCGAAGGGCCAGCGGGGGATCTTCACCACGCAGTAGTCCAGGGCCGGCTCAAAGGCCGCGGTGGACTCGCCGGTGACCTGGTTTCGGATCTCGTCCAGCCGCCGGCCCACCGCGATCTTGGCCGCCACCCGGGCGATGGGGTAGCCAGTGGCCTTGCTGGCCAGCGCGGAGCTGCGGCTGACCCGTGGGTTCACCTCGATGACGGAGTAGGGTGTGGCATGGCCATCGGGGCTGTAGCGCTCGCCCCTCAGCGGCCGGGGCGCCATGGCAAACTGGATGTTGCAGCCCCCCTCGATGCCCAGGGCGCGGATGATCTTGAGGCTGGCAGTGCGGAGGGTCTGGTACTCCTTGTCCGTCAGGGTCTGGCTGGGCGCCACCACGATGCTGTCGCCGGTGTGGACGCCCATGGGGTCGAAGTTCTCCATGTTACAGACAGTGATGCAGTTGTCGGCGCCGTCCCGCATCACCTCGTACTCGACTTCCTTCCAGCCCACCAGCGAGCGCTCCAGGAGCACCTGGCGGATGGGGCTGGCGCCCAGCCCGCCGGAGACGATGCGCTCCAGCTCCTCGTGGGTGGCGGCGATGCCGCCACCGGTGCCGCCCAGGGTGTAGGCCGGCCGCACCACCAGGGGCAGGCCGATCTCCTGAGCGACGCGCCGGGCCTCCTCCAAGGTGTTCACCGTGGCGCTGGTCGGCACTGGCTCCCCGATGTCCTGGAGGAGCTGCTTGAAGAGCAGGCGGTCCTCGGCTTTTCGAATGGTGTCCAGGGGAGTGCCCAGGAGCCGCACGCCATAGCGCTCCAGCACCCCGGCGTCGGCCAAATCCACCGCCAGGTTCAGCCCGGTCTGGCCGCCCAGGGTGGGCAGCAGGCCGTCGGGACGCTCCCGGGCGATGATGCGCTCCAGCACCTCCACCGTCAGTGGCTCAATGTAGACGACGTCCGCGATGCCCCGGTCCGTCATGATGGTGGCCGGGTTGGAGTTGACCAGCACCGAGACGACCCCCTCCTCCCGCATGGCCTTGCAGGCCTGGGTGCCGGCGTAGTCGAACTCCGCGGCCTGGCCGATAACGATGGGGCCAGAGCCGATGATCAGCACTTTCGAAGGTTTAGCCATCTTTGGCGAGTTTCCTATCCGTAGTAGTCCAGGTTCACCGAAGGGTTCTCCGGCAGGATGCCCTTGAGCTTGCGGGCGCCGGGCGCTACCCGGTAGCCCGCCTCGCTCCGCTCCAGTGCGCCCGCCAAGTGGAGCTTGAGGAGAGCAGCCGCGACCTCGTGGGGGATCAGCGTCGGGCGCTCCGCCAGCACGCCCTCCACCACCCGCTGCTGGCTCAGGAAGCGATCTCCCGCCAGGAACAGCAGCTTAAGCGTCCACTGATCGGCCACCGTCAGCTCCAGGGGCCGGCGCTCAGGCTTACCACCAGTAAAGAGCCGCTTAAGCTGCTGCAACATGGTAGACCCCTATTTGTCAGGGGACGCGTCGCCCCGCAGCCGTTGCACCTGGGCCCGGGCCACGTCCGGATAGTTGTGGACAAAGCCATCGACCCCGCAACGCAGCGCCAGAGCCACCTGCTCCTCCGTCTCGACGCCCGCCGTGCCCAACCGGAGACCGCGAGCCCGGACTGCTTGGGCCAGCTCGGGAGTCAGGGAAGCGATGAAGGGATAGATCCCATCCGCGCCAAGGTGCGCCGCTTGCTCGATCGCCTCCTCGTCCAGCCTCACCACCAGCAGCCCCACGGGGAAGCGCCCCCGGGCCACGTGGGCCAACTCCTGGATCACCACCGGCTCAAAGGAGAGGGCGGCGCAGCGCTCCCGCAGGCCGTGGCGGGCCATGAGTGCCGCAAGCTTCACCTCCAGCCCGCGGCCGGCCTCCTTCACCTCCACCCAGAAGCGGGCGCGCTCTCGATAGCGGTCGAACAGCTCCTCCAAAGTGGGCAGCCGCTGCCCCGCGAAATCCGGCCCGAACCAGGCGCCGGCGTCCAGGGCCTTCAGCTCCGCCAGCATCAGCGATTGCACGGGGTGAGGGCCGCTCGCGCTGAGCACCGTCCCAGCGCTAGTGGTGCGGTCCACCGTCGCGTCGTGGATGACCACGGCTATGCCGTCCTTGCTGGCCCGGATGTCGAACTCGATGTCCGGGAAGCCCAGCTCCAGGGCCTTGTCGAAAGAGGCGACGGTGTTCTCCGGCGCATAGCCGGAGGCTCCCCGGTGGGCGATGATGATGGGCGAAGACCGTGCCGTCATGCTCCTGTCCTGAGTGTGCTAGGATGGAGATGTGAAGCCGGAGACGCAAGAGTGGCTGGAGATGGCCGCGCAGGATCTAGCGGCGGCCGAGATCCTGCTGGAACGGGATCTGCTACCCCCAGCCGTTTTTCACACTCATTCGGCAGTGGAAAAGACCCTGAAGGGGTTTTGGATCGAACAACGAGCGGAGGGCGTACCCCCCAGAACCCACGACTTGCTGGAGCTCCTGCGAGAACTGCACCTGGACTTACCTGATTGGCAAGAGTACCTCGCGAATCTATCCAGACAAGCCGTTGTAAGTCGTTATGCTGGAACTTCAACATATACGGCTCCCCAGGTTACTGAGTATCTAGCCAGGGCAAGAGAGCTATGCGCACAGTTGCAACAGAGACTGACATAAAAGAAACCCTGGAGCGGTTCCTGAGACTCCTGCAAAGGGTAATTGGAGTCGAAGCCATAATTCTTTACGGCTCCTATGTCAACGGTGCTCCGGACGAGTGGAGCGACTTTGACATCGCAGTCATCTCGCCTGACTTTGAAAACCTCCCTATGTGGAAGAGGCAAGAACTCCTCGCGCACATCATGGTTAATTGCGATTCGCGCATCTCTCCCATTGGCTATCCTTCCAGCGAGTACCATAGCCCAGGCCCGCATTCCTTCCTGCGGGAGATCATCCGCACCGGCAAGGTGGTGTACCAGGCGATCTCGTAACATTACACCTTGCTTAGGTAGACGACAGAGGCCGCCGCCCAATTCAAGACGTACTCGGCATCCTCTACACGAGCGGATAGTGGCTCGCCAGAACCATGCGTAACACCTGGTTGATTGCCCCGATAGTAATAAGGCTGTTTAAGCGTATTATTCAATGGTTTGGGTATTCTCGATTGAGTTGCGAGAGTCTCCGCCAGCTTGTCCAACTCCTGCCCGTTGGTACCAGCTACTATGTTTGCCATGGCCTCGACGGCTGCGACCGCATCCTTGACGCAGTTCTCCATATCGGGCTCAGGACGGCGATTCAAAGCGCCCACTGCTTTGATCCAGAGTTGCTCAACAGCCTGGAACCTGGCGTCACTTAGTAGCCCAGTCGCCTCCCGAATACGGCTGTCTAGGACTGGAGATTGCCGCCGTTGAATCCTTCTATCATCTATTTGCCAGCCTATTCCTTCCTCCCGAAAAAGCTGGTTGACTCGATTTACGAGTTCGGTTAAACGGCCTAGAAATGGGTTGCGCAACGATCTTTCCGCCTGCTCAAAGGCGAAAGGAAACCATTCGTCGAAGACATCAAGAACCTCGACCCAGCTCGCCCTTGCAAGTAATGGCATCGTTTGTCTTGTGAAAAGTAGTAAAGGTTCATTCCACCTAGAAGTGCTAAACAGGGACCTGGTCCGTCTGCATGTCAGCTCATAGAGCTCTTCGGCTGACTCATCCACGCCGAAGCCCCCTCCGTCTAGCCCATGAATAATTTCGCTGAATAGTCCATAGCGCACGTTCTCAGGAAGCTCGGAATACGTGAATGTATCAGGGATGTACCGGATGCCTTCGCGATAAGAGAAGGCTTGCTCATCCAAGTTCCTTACCCCCCACCAGCTCCAAAAACCGGTCAAAGATATACACGTTGTCGCGCAGGCCGCGGCATACCTCCCCCAGGTTACACCTCATACAACATCAGCCCCGGCACCCGCTGGAAATGCTCATCTAAAGAAAAGACCTCATGCCCATCTTGCATCGCGAGGCTCGCGATGACCAGGTCCGTGAGAGGAATGAGCCGACCCTGGCCCCGCAGTTGCATCGCTAGCTCGCCCGCCCTCAGCCACGTTCCCTTGGTTGTTTCCACATATGGCAGCGCCGCCAACAAGGTGCGAAGACGGTTGAACTCTGGTTCCCCCCTGGCGCCCTGGAGGACCTCCGCCAGAACTACTCCCACCATCGCTGCCTGCTGGTTATCCAGCAGACGCATGACCTCGCGGCCAACGTCTGTATCCGGCGTGCGGAGCCAATGAATCCAAACGTTGGAGTCAACGATTACCATTGGCTTCGGGTCATCTCTTCGATCTCCAACTCTTCGAGTTCCTTCAGGTTGTCCACCAGGTCAATGTGCCCCGCCAGCGCCTTTAGCTCTTCCAATCTCCTGCGCCTGACATACTCTGCCAACGCCTTGTTCACTGCCTTACCTTTGTTTTTCTCCTCCGTCAAACCCACCACCTCTTCTAGTAGCTCCGCGTCTATGTCCAACGTGGTGCGCATACCAATCCTCCATCAGTTCATTGCATCACAATTATACGCCAACCTTGCGCACCAACTCCAGAAACCGGTCAAAGATGTACACGTTGTCCCGCGGCCCCGGCGAGGCCTCGGAGTGGTACTGGATGCTGAGCGCGGGCAGGCGGGTGTGGCGGATGCCCTCCACGGTGCCGTCGTTCAGGCTCAGGTGGGTCACCCGCGCCTCCCGGCTCAGGCGAGAGCCGTCCACCGCGTAGCCGTGGTTCTGGCTGGTGATATGCACCCTTCCCGTCTCCAGGTCCTGCACCGGGTGGTTGGCCCCCCGGTGGCCGAACTTGAGCTTGAAGGTGTCGGCCCCCAGGGCCCGGGCCAAGAGCTGGTGCCCCAGGCAGATGCCCAGGATGGGCAGCGGCCGCCCGGAGGGCGCGGTGGCCTCCAGGAGACCCTGCACCGCTGCCACCGCGTAGCCCAGCAGCGCCGGGTCGCCGGGGCCGGGGGAGAGCACCACGCCGTCTGGCCGCAGCGAGAGCACCTGCTGGGCGCCGGCGCCGGCGGGCACCGCGGTCACCGCGCAGCCCTTGGCCGCCAGGATACGCAGGATGTTGAGCTTCAGCCCGTAGTCCAGCACCACGACGTGCTTACGCCCCTCGGTGCGCGCCCGCATCACGGCCCGTCCCCGCTCCCAGCCATACGGGCCGGTGGTGGTCACCGTCTGCACGTACTCCGCCTCGCCGTAGAGGGGCTGAGAGCGCAGCCGCTCCAGGGCCTGCTGGGGCGTCTCGTCGGAGGTGATAGCGCCCATCATGACGCCCTGGGTGCGGAGGCGGCGGGTGAGCGCGCGGGTGTCGATCCCCTGGATGCCGGGGATGCCCCGCTGGGCCAGGAAGTCTCCCAAGCTCCCCGTGGCCTGCCAGTGGCTGTAGTCCTCGCAGGCCTCCCGCACCACGAAGCCCCGCACCTGCACCCCCCGGGACTCGAAGTCGTCGGGGTTGACGCCATAGTTGCCCACCATGGGATAGGTCATCACCACGATCTGGCCGCCGTAGGAGGGGTCGGTGAGCACCTCCTGGTACCCAGTCATACTGGTATTGAAGACCACCTCGCCCGATGCCCGCGCCGGCGCGCCGAAGCTCTCGCCTTGGAAAATGGCGCCATCGGACAGGACGAGATAGTCTTTCTGTGTCATTGCCCTCACCCTACCCTCTCCCAAGGGGAGTGGGTACGCTACCCGCTGTCATTCTGAGCGCCAGCGAAGAATCTACTGGGGGATACAGCTTACTTTCGCGTAGTAGATGCTTCACTTCATTCAGCATGACGGCCAAAATTCGCCCTCACCCCTTCGACAAGCTCAGGACGGCGCCTAGCCCTCTCCCATCAAGGGAGAGGGAGCAAATCC
>JACPQN010000002.1 GCA_016190485.1 Chloroflexota bacterium | reverse complement strand
GGTGGTGGAGATGGCTGGTCTGAAGATCGAGAAGGTGCGGGTGACCAGGGGCTAGGGTGGGGTGCAGCGGCTGCGGGTGACCTTTGGCCGGGGCGAAGCGACCAGGTACATCGCCCACCTGGACCTGATGCGGTTCTGGGAGCGGGCCTTTCGTCGGGCTGGCCTGCCGGTGGCGGTGACCCGGGGCTTTCACCCACATCAGCGCTTTGCGCTGGCGGCGCCGCTGCCCGTGGGTGTGACCGGCCAGGGGGAGCTGATGGACGTGTTCCTGGAGCAACGCCTGGACCCCGAAACGGTGCGGAAGGCGCTGGCGGCGCAGATGGTCCCAGGGGTAGAGGTCCTTGCGGTGCACGAGGCGCCCTTGGAAGAGCCGTCGCTCCAAGCGCAGATGCGCTTTGCCGAGTACCTGGTGACGGTGGAGACGTCCCTGTCGCAGGAGGTGGTGGCTGGCGTGATCGCTACTCTGCTGGCAAAGGGAGAGCTGCCCTGGGAGCACCTGAGGGACGGCCAGCCCCGCCGCTACAACCTGCGCTCCCAGGTCGATGCGCTCTGGTTGGAAGGCTGGAGAGAAGCTTGTCCTGAGCAGGGCCGAAGGGGCAGAGCGATCCTGGGGATGCGGCTCCAGGCAGACGGCGGCGCTGCAGGCCGCCCGGAACAGGTGGCCCGGGCCCTGGGCTTCGAGGGGCCACCGGTGGCTATCCTGCGCACCCGTTTGGTCCTGAGTCCGGCCCCGCAGAAAACTCCTGCGCTCGCCAAGGGGAGGAGCGAGCGAACCGCCCGGGAGCGGAGACCGGGGCCTGCCCGGGCAGAGGACCGCTAGCGCTTCTGACCGGGATCACTCCACACGGCGTACCAGTGCCCCAGGATGGCCGCGGCCAGCAGGAGGATGCCCACCGCGCCAGTGGGGCCGGGCTGCAGCAGCGGCGCCACCAGCAGCCCCAGGCCGAGCCCACCCGCCCCGTGGAAGAGGGTCTGCACCAGGGGGCGCTCCACCGCCCTGCGCAGCAGCCGGTTGTGCTTGAACGCTCGCATGTTCGTCGCCTTGTTGCCTGCGTACCCCTATGGTAGACTCGGGGATGAGCCCCCATCGTCTAGAGGCCTAGGACGCCACCCTTTCAAGGTGAAAACGCGGATTCGAATTCCGCTGGGGGCACCATCGCGCCGCCCCTCCCTCATGCATCCCCTCTTGCGAGACATAGCCCGGCCGGGGCAGGGTCCGAATCAGGCCGGGCTCTCGGCCAGCGCGGCCTGGGGAAGGGCGAGGAGAATGGTCATGGGTGCGCTGCTCCTGGGAGGCTACCTGCCCGTAACCCCAACCGGGATGGCGGCGTCGCGGCTTGATCAGTGGCGACGCTGCCAGAGGGTCTGGTATCGGGCACCCTGGAGGGCCTCCTGGATCTCTTCCTGCTCGAGTTGGTACAGCCGCTCCAGCGCGCGATTGCAGTCGCCGCCCGCCTGGGCGTGGCCCGCCTCCAGCACCCGCAGCACGATGCGCTGCCAGAGGCCGCTCTGCTCAAAGGTGGCGATGCGTCGGGGCCAGATGAAGAAGTAAAAGCGCTCCGGCGGCGGAAACTGGGGGCGGGTGCGGCGCAGCTCCGTGAGCCGCTCTTCTACCGAGGCGACAGGCGGCACCACCCCGATCATGGGTGGGACGGCGTCGGTGGAGCGAGTGTCCAGGAGCAGCCGCTCGGCAAACATGGTGAAGCCCACCACCAGGACCTCCGCCCCTTCTATCATACGGAGGGCCCGCTCCAGGTGGGGCTGTGCATAGCTATCCCAACCCATCATGGCGGGTCCGTGGCCCCTTAGGAGATGACATTCACCCGGTCCTGGGGCCGGAGCGCGCGGTTGCCCTGGACCACCACCTGAGCGCCCTCGTCCAGGCCGGAGCGGATCTGGGCAAAGCGGTCGTTGCTGAGACCCAGCTCCACCTCCCGCCGGTCTGCCTGGTCATCCTGCACCACGAAGACGTAGGTCTTGGCGCCCTGTTGCACCAGGGCCTCCCGGGGCACCAGCACCACCCGCTCCCGCTGCTCTATCACCACAGACACGTTGGCGGACATGCCGGCGCGCATGCCTTCTGCGCCCTGGCCGGGGGTGACTTTCACCCGGAAGCTGCGGCTGGCCGCGTCTGCGGAGGGGGCGACGCTGGTGATCTGGCCCTGGAAGGCCCGCTCGCCGAAGGCGGAGGTGGTGATGGCCACGGGGAGACCGGCGCGTATCCTGCCGATGGAGCCTTCCTCCACGTTGAAGACGACTCGGACCTCCCGGGATACCAGGGAGAACACGGGGCTCTGGGCGCTCACCCGCGCGCCCCTGGAGAGGGATTTCTTGGCTACGACGGCATCGAAGGGCGCCACCAGGGTGGCCCTGCTGAGCTGGATTTTGCTCAGCTCCAGCGCGGCCTCCACCTGAGCCACGGCCGCGCTGGCCGCGGCGATGTCGGCCCTGGTGTACTTGGTCTGGAGCAGCGCGAGCTGCTGCACGGCCTGCTCCACCTGAGCTTGCTGGGCCGCCAGGTCTGTCTCGGTGAAGGGGGTGCGTGCCTTGACCAGGGCGCTCTCTGCGCCCGCGGCGCCGGCCAGCGCGGTCTGGAGCGCGCCCCTGGCGGTCTCTACGGCCGCCTCCGCCGACCGGAGGTCCGGCAACGTGGGGTTTTTCAGGGTGGTCAGGCGGTTCTGGGCAGCCACCTGCAGCGACTCCGCCGCTGCCACGGCCGCCTCGGCGGTGGCCATGTCGGCGGCGGTGGGGCTCCGCAGCCGGTCCAGGCGGATCTGGGAGGAGACCAGGTTGGACCGGGCGATGTCCACCGCCGATTGGGCGGCCTGGAGGTCTGTGACCGTGGGGCCCGCGAGGAGCAGGTCCAGCCTGGCCTGGGCGCTGGCAACGCTGGACTGGGCGGCGTCGGCGGCCGACTGGGCGGCCAGCAACTGCTCGGTGCTCACGCCCGCCTGGAAGGTGTTGGCCTCTTCCTCCGCGAGCTGGAGCTTGCGGTAGGCGATGTTCAGAGCGTCCTCGTCCTGGGCGATGGTCTCGGGGGACGCGCCGATGGCCCTGTCGGAGGCCAGCTTCTCTCGGGCCAGGCGGACCCCTGCGTAGGCGTCGATGAGGTTGCGCAGGGTCTCTTTGTTCAGCGGCCGCTTGAGGGTGGCCAGGGTGGACTGGGCGCTGCGGAAGGTCGCCTCGGCCGTCGCGAGGCTGGAGCGGGCTGCGGCCACGTCTGCTGCCTTGGGGCTTGCCTTCAGGTCGTCCAGCCTGGCCTGGGCGCTCTGCTGGGCCGCCCTGGCGGAGTCTACGGCCGCCGCGGCCGCGTCGATGTCGGACCGGGTGGGGTTGCGGAGCTGCTCCAGCTTCTGTCGGGCGCTGTCCACGCCACTGGCTGCCGACTCAAAGGCGGCCTGGGCGGCCAGACGGTCTTCCTCTGTGGGGTTGAGGAGTTGTTTCAGGCGCGCCTCTGCGGTGGCCAGGTTGGCCCGGGCGGTCTCCACCCCGGCCTGAGCCCCGGCGCGGCCGGCGGTGGCCGCCGCGATCTCCTCCGGGCGGCTGCCGTTGAGCATCCCTTGGTACCGGTTTCGCAGCACCTCCATGGCTGCTCTGCTGGCGGCCAGCTCCTCGGGCCGGGCGCCCTGGAGCAGCGAGTCTAGCCGGGCCTGGGCGCTCTGCACGTTGGCCTCGGCCTGGCGCACCTGCGCCTCCAGGGTATCGGTCTCGAGCTGGGCCAGCACCGTGCCGGCCGCAACCTGGGCGCCTTCTTCCACGAAGACGTCCTGGATTCGCCCGCCGACCGACGCGAGGAAGTCTATCTGGTCCACGGCCTGTACCTCTCCGGTGTAGGAGAGGGTGGAGGCGATGTTCCCCCGGGTGGCCGGGGCCACTTTCACCGGCACGGGCGCCCTGGCCACCTGCTCCTGGCCGCGCCCCTGGCAGCTAGCAACCAATAAGGTGAAGGCTAGTGCGGTGACGGCAAGGGCGGCGCTAGCGCGCGGGCGTCCAGCAAGAGGAATGCGATAGGGCTGAGAACCTTTACCTCCCATGGAGGCACCTCCCGTTGTTCCGAGTAATGAGTCGAGCGGGGACCTGCGCCCCGCGTAGTGCTAGTCACTGGCTTGCCGGGTAGGGACCGGCTCTGAGGCCAAGGATGCCACAAGCTCGGCTTCCTGCGCCACTCGGGACCGGCGCCGAAAGAGCCGCTGGGCGTCGTCCAGGAAGGTGTAGAAGACTGGGACCACCAGAAGGGTCAGCAGGGTGGAAGTGATCAACCCGCCGATGACGGTAAGGGCCATGGGCGCCCGCCAGGCGGATCCCGCGCCCAGGGAGAGGGCCGTGGGCGTCAGGCCGGCGATCATCGCCAGGGTGGTCATGAGGATAGGGCGGAGGCGCATCGGGCCGGCCTGCCTCACTGCCTCTTCCCGGGGCACGCCTTCTCGCCGCGCCCGTAGGATGAAGTCGACGAGCAAGATGGCGTTCTTGGTCACCAGGCCCATGAGCATGATGATGCCGATCATGGCCATGACGTCCAGCGGTTTGCGGGAGATGAGCAGGGGCAAGAAGGCGCCGGCAAAGGAGAGGGGCAGGGAAAGCATGATGGTGAAGGGGTGGATGAAGGACCCGAACTGGGACGCCAGCACCATATACACGAAGACGATGCTCAGCAGGAGCGAGAGGGTCAGCGCCTGGAAGGACTCGGCGTTCTGCTGAGAGAGGCCCGTGAAGTGCACGCTGACGTTGGGGGGTAGGCCCATCTCGTTCACGGCGGCCCGGATATCCGCGTTGATCTCGCTCTCGGCGCGGCCCTTGGGGTTGGCCCCCACCAGGATGCGTTGCTGCCGGTTCTCCCGGTCGATCTGGGTTGGCCCGATGGCGCTCTGCACCTGGGTGAAGGCGGAGAGAGGGGCTTGGCCACCCTTTGCCGAGGGCACCGTGAGGGAGAAGGCGTAGTTCAGGCGGTTGCGGTCCTCCTCCCGGAGCCGGACAAAGATGTCCGTTTCTTTGTCGCCCTCCCGCAGGGTGGACACCGCCTCGCCATTGATGAGCAGACGCACGGTGCTGGCGGCGCTGGCAGCGCTAACGCCCAGGTCCACGGCCCGGGCCCGGTCGATGGCCATCCGTAGCTCAGGTTTGCCGGGCTTGTAGCTGCTCTCCAGGTCCACCACTCCGGGCATCCGGCTCATGCGGGCCATCAGCTCGCTACTGGCACGCTCCAGCTCCTCTTTGCTGGCGCTGCCGGTGACGCTCAGCAGGATGCGGCGGGCTGTGATGGCGGTGGAGGCGCCGCTCTGGAAGTTGTTATTGCCGAAAGAGAGGCCTGGCGTGCCCTCCAGCTGACCCCGCAGCTTCTCCATGAATCGCTCGGTTCGGCCCCGCTGCTTCAGGTTCACCACCAGGTTGGCCCGTTCGGCGTTGCCGCCGCCCAGCGGCCCGCCCGCGGTGCCCACTGCGGCGTACACGTTGTCCACCTCCGGCTCTCGCAGCAGGATGGACTCGACGTGCCGCACGGTGAAGTCGGTGTCATCCAGGGTGGCGCCGGCCGGTAGCTCGATGCCGATCCCGAAGGTGCCTGTGTCGTCCTGGGGCATGAACTGAGAACCGATGAAGGGGACCATGGCAAGGCTGGCCACAAACACACCCATGGCCCCGAAGATGACCCGCCGGCGGTGGCCCAGCGACCAGCCCAGCAGGAGGCCGTAGCGCTCCTGGACCTGCGTGAACAGGCGGACCAGTCGCCCTGCCGGGCGGCCCCTGCCTGGCTCCGCCGGCTCGATGCGCTGGAAGAAGAGCGCAGAGAGCATGGGGGCCAGGGTGAAGGCCTCAATCAGGGAGATGAGCACGGCCACCGCCACGGTGATGCCGAACTGGCGGAAAAACTGCCCGATCACACCGCCCGTGAAGGCCACGGGCAGGAAGACGGCGATGATGGAGAAGGTGGTGGCCAGCACCGCAAAAGCGATCTGGGCCGTGCCCCGGCTGGCGGCGACCTTGGGGTCTTCGCCCCTCTCCATGTGGCGGAAGATATTCTCCCGCACCACGATGGCGTCGTCGATGAGGATACCGATGCACAGGGAGAGGGCCATGAGGGTCATGAGGTTGATGGTGTACCCGAACCAGCTAATGACCCAGAAGGTGCCCATGACGATGACCGGCAGCCCGGCCACCGTTACCAGCGTGTTCCGGA
Source organism: Chloroflexota bacterium (assembly GCA_016190485.1). Lineage (GTDB taxonomy): Bacteria > Chloroflexota > Dehalococcoidia > SHYD01 > SHYD01 > JACPQN01. The sequence goes on along the minus strand of JACPQN010000002.1, from coordinate 20,420 downwards.
TGTCGCGGAAGAAGAGCAGGACAATAAGGGACGCGAAGACGGCGCCCAGGATCAGGGCAGTGGTCACGTCCTGGTTGGAGTCCTTGATGAAGCGCGAGTCGTCCCGCACGATGGCGACCTTCAGGGAAGGGAATTCTTGCTCCAGGCGAGAGAGCTCCTTGGCCACAAGCTCTGCCGCGCGCACGGTATTGCTGCCCGATTGCTTCTGGACCGTCAGGACAACGGTGTCTTTCTGGTTCAGGCGGTTGTACTGGCGCCGCTCCTTGGAGGTGTCGGAGATACTGGCGATGTCCCGCAGGTAGACCGGCGCGCCGCTGCGGTTGGCAACAACCAGGTGCGGCAGGTCTTCCACGCGCTGGAACTCGCCGGTGGTCTTGATGAGGAGATCTTGGCCGCCCGTTGTTATGCGCCCGCCCGGCAGGCTCACGTTCTGTGTCCGCAGCGCGGCCACCACCTCCTGCACGGAAAGGTTGCGCGCTCGCAGGGCATCCAGGCTCAGGGCGACCTGGATCTGGCGCTGTAGGCCCCCCAGCACCTCCACCTGGCCCACGCCCTCCAGCTTCTCCAGCCGGGGCTTTATGATGTCTTCTATCTGCCGGCGGAGCTGGAGCGCCGAGACCTCATCCCTGCGGTCGGAGACGGCATAGATGAGGATGGGCTGCGCCGTGGGGTCGAAGCGCAGGAGCACGGGGTCAGAGGCGTCCTCGGGCAGCTTAGGCTTCACGGTGTTGAGCTGGTCTCGGATGGCGTTGGTGGCGGAGTCCATGGACTGGCCGATCTCGAACTCCACAAAGACCTGGGAGAGGCTCTCGGTAGAGATGGAGCGCAGGGAGCGCAGGTTGTTGAGGGAGGCCAGCGCGTCCTCAACGGGTTTGGAGACGAGGGTCTCCACCTCCTCCGGGCTGGCCCCGGGCAGGGTGGTGCTCACCACAGCTAGGGGGAAGCTGACGTCGGGGAACAGGTCTACACCCATGCGGGAGTAGGAGATGCCTCCGAAGATGAGCAGAGCCGTCAGCGCCATGGTGACCAGCACCGGCTGCTTGATGGAGGTGTCGGAAAGCCACATGGTGTGGACTCCTGCTAGGCCACGAACTGGTTAGGGCGCGCGCCTTAAGGGCTGGCCGGCAACGGTCGCGGTCTCCTGAGCCATGGCCTCACGGAGCTGGGCGGCGCCCTGACTCATGAGCAAGAAGGCTTGATGGACTACCCGGAGGTCCTCCAGGGAGAGGGAGGCCAGCATGGCCTCAGTGATCGCGTGGTCAGCTTCATAGAAGCTGGCCGCGACCTCTTGGCCTTTGGACGTCAGCTCGCAGACTACCAGTCGCCGATCCTCGGGGTCTTCATGGCGGGACACCAGTCCACGCTCCACCAAGCGGTCGATGACACCGGTAGTGGACGGAAGGGAGACACCCAGGGACTCAGCCAGCTTGCTCATGTTGACCGGGCGCTCCTCCAGGCAGCAGATCGCCCTGAACTGGGCCATAGAGAGATCGAAAATCTCCACGTCACCCGACTTGTGGAACCGGTGCTTGAGGTTCCGCATGATCAGGTCCAGTTGGGCCAGGATGTCGCCCACGAGGGTGGAGCGGTCGTGAGAGCTGGGGGGGGTCTCTCCGTTGCCTGTTAGCATGGCCTAATAGCTCCATTTCGACTGATAGTTGCAGTCTGCTAACTAGTTAGTAATAGCCTAACCATTTGGCCGGGCTCTGTCAAGGGGTAAAGGGAGACCCTGTTTGCGGCTCAGGTGCTCGGCGAGGGGGCTTACGTGTACAGGCTGAGGAACGCGCCGGCGAACACGAGGACCGAGATCAGCCCGTTGACTCTGAAGAAGGCCACGTTCAGGCGAGAGAGGTCGGTGGGACGCAGCAGGCTGTGCTCGTAGGCCAAGAGCAGTGCGGCCACCAGCACGCCGAGCCAGTAGGGCCAGCTCAGGGCCAGGACATGCCCTAGGGCTACCAGCAGGCCCACGGTAGTCACGTGGCACAGGGCGGAGACCACCAGCGCGATGGCTATCCCAAGATCTGCGGGCAGGGTATGGATGCCGAGGGCGCGGTCCTCTGCGGTGTCGCCGCAGGCGTAGATGATGTCGAAGCCCGCGGCCCAGGTGAGCACGGTCAGGCCCAGGAGCGCCGGCTCCCAGGCTAGCTGGCCCGTTACTCCGATCCAGCCGCCCACCGGCGCGCCGCCCAGGGAAAGGCCCAGGACGCCGTGAGTCAGCCAGCTCACGCGCTTGACATAAGAATATAGAGAGAGTACAGCCAGCGCCACGGGCGCCAGGGCCAGGCACAGGGGGTTGAGCTGCCAGGCGGCCAGAAGCAGCAATGCCACTGTGGCCATGGTGAAGAGTACCGTGTCCCGCAGCGTCAGCCGGCCCGAGGGGAGTGGTCGCACCGAGGCCCTGGGGTTGCGGCGGTCCAGCTCCAGGTCCACCAGCCGGTTCATGCTCATGCCGTAGCTCCGGGCGCCGAACATGGCCACGGTGATCCACAGGAACTGCTCGGCCGTCGGCAGGCCCCGCGCGGCCAGCACCATGCCCAGGTAGGCGAAGGGCAGGGTGAAGATAGACTGCTCGAAGCGGATGTTCTCCAGGAGGAGGGGGAGTTTACCCAGCATGGGAGGTACGGAGCGACTAAACAACGCCGCTCACTCTGAGCCTGCCTGCCCTGAGCGCAGTCGAAGAGTCGAGGGGTGAGCGGGCTCGTGCTTCACTTCGGCAGGCTTAAGAGTCACGAGCGGACTGTTGCCAACGTAATCCACTCCCTTCTGCCAGCAATCTCTCGCTAGTCCAGCCGGATCCCGTACTCCCGCCAGCGGCGGTCCACCAGGGCCTTGATCTCTGGTGTCATGGCCACCTCTTCGGGCCAGGGTCGGGTGTGGCCTTCCAGCGGGCCTTTGCGGGTGCCGTCGATGCCCATCTTGGCGCCGTAGTGGGAGGTGGGCGAGGCGAAGTCCAGGGCGTCCAGCGGCCCGTCCACCAGCACTACGTCCCGCCGAGGGTCGATGTTGTTGGCTACCCGCCAGACCACCTCGCTGTAGTCGTGGATGTTCACGCCCTCGTCCACCACGATGATGGTCTTGGTGAGCATCAGCAGGCCGGAGCTCCAGATGCCGTACATCACCTTGCGCGCCTGGCCGGGGTAGGCCTTCCTGATGGAGACGACCACCAGGTTGTGGAACACCCCCTCGAAGGGGAAGCTCATGTCCACGATCTCTGGGTGCAGCATCTGGACGATGGGCAGGAAGAGGCGCTCCGTGGCTTTGCCCATCCAGTCGTCCTCCATGGGCGGGCGCCCCACCACGATGGAGGGGTAGAGGGCGTCCCGCCGCCGGGTGACCGCGGTGAGGTGGAACACAGGGTACTGGTCCTCCAGGGAGTAGAAGCCGGTGTGGTCGCCGAAAGGGCCCTCGGTGCGGCGCTCCTCCGGGTCCACGTAGCCCTCCAGGATGATCTCGGCGTGGGCGGGCGCCTCCAGGTCGATGGTCTTGCACTTGACCATCTCCACCCGCTCCCGGCGCAGCCAGCCGGCGAAGAGGACCTCGTCCACCAGGGGCGGCAGCGGGCAGGAGCCGCTGTAGATGGTCACCGGGTCGCCCCCCAGGGCGATGGCCACCTCCAGCCGCTGCTGGCCCGCCTCGCCATGGCGGTAGTGCTCGGCGCCCCCCTTGTGGATGTGCCAGTGCATCCCCAGGGTCTGGTCGTCGTACACCTGGAGGCGGTAGGTGCCCACGTTGCGCCGGCCCGTGGCCGGGTCCCGGGTGAAGACCAGGGGCAGGGTGATGTAGCGTCCGCCGTCCCCGGGCCAGCACTGGAGGACCGGCAGGTCGGCCAGGGAGGGATGCTCGGTCTCCACCACCTCCTGGCACGGCGCGCCAGTCACCAGCTTGGGGCCGAAGCGGGCCACCTCGCTCAGCTCCATCAGCTTCTTCAGCTTGTCCGTGAGGGAGTGGGGGATGTCGACCGCCAGCAGGTGGGCCACCCGCTGGCCCAGCTCGTCCAGGTGGTCCACGCCCAGTGCCCAGCAGATGCGCTCTTGGGTGCCGAAGGCGTTCATGAGCACGGGCATGCTGGAGCCTTCCACCTGCTCGAAGAGGAGGGCCACGTTGCCGCGGGCGGCCTTGCACACCCGGTCGGTGATCTCGGTGATCTCCAGGATGGGGCTGACGGGCGCGCTGATGCGCCGGAGCTGCCCCTTGTGCTCCAGGAAGCGCACGAACTGGTGGAGGTCTCGGAAGGCCATGGGCGCCCTGCCTCGGCGGGTGGAGTCAAGGGCATAGTACCACAGGGGAGGCGCAGCGATACCCTCTCTCGCCGAGACGAGGAACGGCCTGCCGTGGTCGAGGGAATCGTCCGGACAGCAACCGTGAGTGTCGACGGGAGGATTGGGCGTCGGCTGGAGAGCGAGCTGGAGGAGGGCGCGCTGGTCCAGAAGGCCAATGACTTTCTGGACACCCTCGTTGACGACTTTCCCGATCTGGAACGCTTGGTGGACGGGAAAATAAGTCCCTCAGACCTGCGTCGCAGCAGCCTTTTGGGATCGACTACCATGTTGAGAGTCCTCGCAGGGGTTTACTATAAGCTAGCTCACGACCTCAGCGACGGTGAGATAACAGAGTTCTTCGGGAAGCTCTCAGGTGTCATGAAGGCACCTGTCCAAGCAGATGGGCCCTGGGCGGCGACAGGGGTGTTCGCCGCGGGGGCTTATGCGCCGAACGCCCGCCGCCAGGATCTGGAAAAGCTCGTTGATGTCATAGTAGGTTGGGCCAAGACGCCACCCGCTTGGCTCCAGGATGCAGCCTGAGCTCCTCAGTAGACCTGAGCTATGAAGAGGGGGGCGCTCGTCGCCCTCCTCATTAGCTCTCCATATCCGCTGCCATTATTCCTTCCAGCTTACTCCGGGTCCTAGCTCTGCTCGTAATGCAACACCACCGCACCCATTCGGCAGCGTTTTCGCGGGATTGCCATCAATCTCGGGGGTGTTCGCGAAAGCCTATTTCCGTTGCGCCCCCCCTCAGGGCCATGCTATACTACTTTGTGCTTTTTTGAACGATCCTGCCTAGCGCGGGGGCTGCTCATGTTGCCGGAATACGCTCCCCTGGCGGTGCTCCTGGCGGTGGCCATCCTCTTCCCCGCGGGCGGCATCGCCACCTCCTGGCTGCTGGGCCGGCTGCGGCTGCGGCCCGACCATCCCAACCCCGTCAAGAACGACACCTACGAGTGCGGCGTGGAGACCATCGGGAGCGCCTGGATCCAGTTCAACGTCCGCTACTACTACTTCGCGCTGCTCTTCGTCATCTTCGACATCGAGGCCCTGTTTCTGCTGCCCTGGGCGGTCTACTTCCGCCAGTTGCAGCTCTTCGGCCTGATCGAGATGGCCATCTTCATCCTGATCCTCATGGTGGGCTACGTGTACGCCTGGAAAAAGCGCGCGCTGGAGTGGACCTAGGAGGGGCCGGCCATGGCGGAGCCACGTGAGATGGTCTATCCCGTGCCCTCCTTCACCCTGCCCTCCTTCACCCTGCCCTACGATCCCCTGGAGGAGGACCGCACCGAGGGCAGGGCGGTGCTGGAGCTGATGCGCCGTGCCCAGCAGCCCTATCCCGACGTGCTCGTGGGGATTCACGTGGGAGAGGAGGACATCTCCCGCAACGTGGCCCTGACCACCCTGGACTCTGTGCTGACCTGGGCGCGGCGCTCCTCGCTGTGGCCGGCCATGTTCGGCCTGGCCTGCTGCGCCATCGAGATGATCGCCACCACCACCTCCCGCTTCGACATCTCCCGCTTCGGCATGGAGCTGTTCCGGGCGTCGCCCCGGCAGGCGGACCTGATGATCGTGGCCGGCTGGGTAACCTGGAAGATGGCGCCGGTGCTGCGCCGCATCTACGACCAGATGGCGGAGCCCAAGTGGGTGGTGGCCATGGGGGTCTCGGCCATGAGCGGCGGCCCCTTCGTGGACACCTACAGTGTGGTGCCTGGGGTCAACCTCATCGTGCCGGTGGACTTCTACATCCCCGGCTGCCCGCCCCGGCCCGAGGCGCTGCTGGCGGGACTGATACGCCTCCAGGAGCGGATAGACCTGGAGCGACGGGCTCGCGGCGCCGGAGCCTGAGGCCCGCGTGACCAGGGCGCTCACCGGCGCAGAGCTGGCCGAGGCCATCCAGCGGTCCTTCCCCTCCTCCGTGGTGGAGACGCAGCGCGAGGCGGTGGTGGTGGCGCGAGAGGCGGTGCGAGACATCTGCTTCTATCTCAAGGAGTCGCCGGAGCTGGACTTCTCGATGCTCACCAGCGTCACCGCCGTGGACTACGTCGACTACTTCGAGGTGGTCTACCACCTGGTCTCCCTCTCCCGCAACCAGAGCGCCATCCTGAAGGCGCGGGCCCCCGGCCGCGCCGACCCCTGGGTCCCGTCTGTGGTCCCAGTCTGGCAGGGCGCCGATTTCCAGGAGCGGGAGACCTGGGACCTCCTGGGTGTGCGCTTCGACGGGCACCCCAGCCTCCGGCGCATCCTCCTGTGGGATGGCTTCCCGGGCCACCCGCTGCGCAAAGACTTCCTGGAGTTCGACCACCGTACCGTGCCCGCAGCGACGGAACCGCAGGGCTTGTCCTGAGCGGAGTCGAAGGAGGCCCAGGGCTAGCCATGCTCCCGACCCAGCCCTACATGGTGAACATGGGGCCGCAGCATCCCAGCACCCACGGCGTGTTGCGCCTGCGCCTGGTGCTGGACGGCGAGACGGTGCTGGACGCCGAACCGGTGCTGGGGTATCTCCACAGCAGCAAGGAGAAGCTCCAGGAGGAGCACACCTACCTCCAGACCATCCCCATCACCGACCGGATGGACTACCTCTCGGCCATGAACAACAACCTGGGGTGCGCCCTGGCCATCGAGAAGCTGGCGGGCATCCAGGTGCCGGAGCGGGCCACCTACATCCGGGTGATCATGTCGGAGCTGCAGCGCATCGCGAGCCACTGCTTCGCCCAGGGCACGCTGCTTCAGGACATGGGCGCCTGGGGCACACCCCTCATGTACTTTCTCTACGAGCGGGAGCAGATCCTGGATATCTTCGAGATGGTGTGCGGGGCGCGGCTGACCTACAACTACATCCGCCCCGGAGGCGTCTCCCAGGATCTGCCGCCTGAGTTCTTCCCCCTGGTGCGGAAGTTCCTGGCGGAGTTCCCGGCGCAACTGGACGACTACGAGCGCTATCTCAAAGATAACGAGATCCTCCGAGCCCGCACCGTGGGCATCGGCGTCTTTCCCAGGGAACTGGCCATCAACGCCTCGGCCACGGGGCCTACGCTGCGGGCCAGCGGCGTCCCCTGGGACATCCGTAAGGCCGACCCCTACTGCTGCTACGACCGGTTGGAGTTTGAGGTGCCCGTGGGCCAGCGGGGCGACTGCTACGACCGCTTCATGATGCGCCTGTACGAGATGCGGGAGAGCTTGAGTATCATCCACCAGGCGCTGGAGCTGCTGCCACCGGGGGAATGGAAGGCCCCGGTGCCCCTGGTGATCCGGCCCCAGCCCGGCGACGCCTACGCTCACATCGAGTCGCCACGGGGCGAGCTGGGCTACTACCTGGTGAGCGACGGCGGCGCCAGCCCCTGGCGCTTTCACGTGCGGGCGCCCTGCTTCATCAACCTCACGGCCCTCCGTGACCTGTTGGTGGGCCACAAGGTGGCCGATGTGGTGGTCATCGTCGGCAGCATCGACATCGTCATGGGCGAGGTGGATCGCTAATGGTCAACCAGTGGGTGGCCACCCTGCTGGCGGGTCGCGTGCCCGACTGGTTCGTGGCCCTGATTACCAGCACGCTGGGGGCTGTGGGCATCCTGGGCTTTGTGCTGGCCAGCAACGTCCTGGGGGTGTGGATGGAGCGGAAGGTGCTGGGGCGCTTTCAGATCCGGTACGGCCCCAACCGGGTCGGCCCAGTGGGGCTGCTCCAGACCCTGGCCGATGCCATCAAGGTTCTGGGGAAAGAGGCCATCACCCCCTTCGGGGTGGACCGGTGGGTCTACTGGCTGGCGCCGGGCGTGGCGTTTCTCCCCGCGCTGCTGACCTTTGCGGTGGTCCCCTTTGCGCCGGGCGCCGCCCTGGCCGACCTGGACATCGGCCTGCTCTTCGTCTCCGCGGTGGGGGCCCTGGGAGTGGTGCCCATCTTCATGGCGGGATGGTCCTCCAACAACAAGTACTCCCTCATCGGCGCGATGCGGTCCATCGCCCAGACGGTGAGCTACGAGATCCCGCTGGTGCTCTCGCTAGTGGGGCTGGTGCTCCTGGGGGGCTCGCTACGCCTGAGTGCTCTGGTGGAATACCAGTTGCAGCACGGCTGGTTCCTCCTGACGCAGCCCCTGGCTTTCCTCATCTTCTTCATCGCCGGGTCGGCGGAGCTGAACCGCACGCCCACGGACATCATGGAGGGCGAGTCGGAGCTGGTGGCCGGGTATCACACGGAGTACAGCGGCTTCAAGTTCAGCCTCTTCTACGTCGCGGAATACACTCACCTCTTCGCGGCTGCCGCCATCATCACCGTGCTTTTCCTGGGCGGCTGGGGCACCGGACCGGTGCTGAATCTGGCGCCGGCGGTGGTCTGGTTCGTGGCCAAGGTCTACCTGGTGGTCTTTGTGTTCATGTGGGTGCGCTCCACGCTGCCCCGGCTCCGCATCGACCAGCTCATGGGCTTCTGCTGGAAGTTCCTGATCCCTCTGGCGCTGTTGAACATCTTCTTCACGGCCCTCTGGGTGTATGCGGCGCTGTCCGGCCCGGTCATCGCCGTGCTGAACCTGCTGCTGGCCGTGGCCCTGGTGGTGCTGTGGACGCAGCTCCTGGCTGGGGAGGAAGCCGGTTCTCCCGTGCCTTATGTCGCCCGACCGGGCGGGTAGCGGAAAGGCCCACAGACCTATGTACGGACTGGGTGTGGCAAAAGGCATGCTGGTGGTGTTGAAGCGGCTGCTGCGCCGGCCCGTCACCCGCCAGTACCCGGAAGAGCCGGCGCCACTCGCGCCCCGCTTCCGGGGGTACGACTTCGCCTGGGTGGAGGAGCGCTGTACCGGGTGCGCTACCTGCGCCAAAGCGTGCCCGCATGGCTGCATCGAGATCGTGACCCATCCCAGCGAGGACGGCCGCTATAGCATCGACGTGTTTGACGTGGACACCGGCCTGTGCATGGTGTGCGGCCTGTGCGTCGAGGCCTGCCCCTACGACGCCCTCTACATGGGCCGCGGCTTCGAGCTGGCGCAGTACCAGCGCGGGGACCTGGTGGCCCACAAGGAGGACATCGCAAACCGCGCACTGCTCAGCGCCTACTACCGGACGCCTTTCCAGGAGCAGGTGGGGACGCGAGAGAACATCCAGGGCTTCTACCAGCCCATCAAAGGCCTGGAGAAGGCCCCGGCGGCGAAGCCCCAGGGATAGCAGGATCAGCGGGATGGACTACGGATACAGCCTCAGCTTCTACGCGCTCGCGGGCCTCACCGTCCTCTCTTCCCTCCTTGTGGTCTCCCTCCGAAACATCTTTCACGCCGCGCTGTTCCTGGTGCTGGCCTTCGTGGGCATCGCGGGGATCTACCTCACCCTCAACGCGGCGTTCCTGGCCGTGGTGCAGGTGCTCATCTACGCCGGCGCCATCGCGGTGCTCATGCTCTTTGCCATCTTCCTGACCCGCAACGCCATGGCGCAGGGGAACCCGCCCGGCCGGCTCCAGGCGTCTGCCCTCATCACCGCCGGGCTGATGTTCATCGCGCTGGCGTACAGCTTTGCCAACAGCCGGTGGGCGCCGGGCCCGGCAACGCCGCCCGACATCGGCCCCGAGCTGCTGGCCAAGGAGCTCTTCACCACCTTCGCCTTCCCCTTCGAGGTGGCGTCGGTGCTGCTGCTGGTGGCCATGCTGGGCGCCATCTTGCTGGCCCGGGAGTAAGCCGATGGCGGAGATCGGCCTCAATCACTACCTGACGCTCTCAGCCCTGGTGTTCTGCATCGGCCTCTACGGGGTGCTGGCCCGCCGCAACGCCGTGGGCATCCTGATGGCAGTGGAGATCATGCTGAACGCCGTGAACATCGCCCTGGTGGCTATGTCCCGCTACGTAGGCCCAGGCGGGCAGCCCACGGGCCAGATCTTTGCGATCTTTGTGATAACGGTGGCTGCGGCAGAGGCGGCTGTGGCCCTGGCACTGCTTATCGCGATCTTCCGGACCCGTGGCACGGTGGATGTGGAGGAGATCAACCTCCTGCGCTGGTAGTTTGGCACAGGCTCTGAGGCGGACTATGTGGACCGAGATCGTCCGGGCGCCCAACCTTATGGTGGCGGAGCTCTGGAAAGAGCTGTTCGACGCCGAAGGAGTCGTGGCTTTCATCGCCCCCGTGGAGACCGACTGGGAGGGCGTGACGGAGGCCCAACCTCGGCGGGTGATGGTGCCCTTGAGCAAGAAGCACGTTGCAGAAGAGGTGCTGCGGAAGCTCTAGATGACCACTGAGCAGATCGTCTGGTCCATCTTTTTCTCGCCGCTGGCCGCGTTTCTTCTGATTTGCTTCGTGCTGCGGCCCGCGGGCGCCCACGGGCTGGCCGGGCTGGCCACCATAGTAGGCGTGGCCGGCGCGCTGGGCGCGTCGGTGGTGACCTTCCTGAACGTCCTGGCCGTCCCGGGGCACGAGCTGCCCCTGGCCGACTACCCCTGGCTCACCATCGGCGACCTGCGTCTCCACCTGGGGCTGGCGGTGGACTCCCTTACGTCGGTGATGCTCCTGGTGGTGACCTCGGTGAGCCTGCTGGTGCAGGTCTACTCCCTGGGGTACATGGCCGGAGACACCGGCTACTCCCGCTACTATGCCTACATGGCCCTTTTCACCACCTCCATGCTGGGGCTGGTGCTGGCCGATAACCTGCTGCAGCTCTACGTCTTCTGGGAGCTGGTGGGCCTCTGCTCCTACCTGCTCATCGGCTTCTGGTTCCACCGCCCCGCGGCGGCGGCGGCGGCCAAGAAGGCCTTTGTGGTGACGCGATTCGGCGATCTTGGGTTCCTGCTTGCCTTGCTGGCGCTGGCATCGGTGGCGGGCACCCTCACCATCAACGAGCTGTTCACGGAGCACAAGGTGGCGGCCTTGGTGGGAGCCAGCTTTCTGGGAGTGACGGCGCTCACCTGGGTGGCCCTGGGCCTCTTTGCCGGCGCGGCCGGCAAGTCGGCCCAGTTTCCCCTCCATGTGTGGCTGCCCGACGCCATGGAAGGCCCCACGCCGGTGAGCGCCCTGATCCACGCGGCCACCATGGTGGCGGCAGGCGTCTACCTGGTGGGGCGGATGCTGCCGCTGTTCCAGCACGCGCCCGCGGCCATGGCAGTGGTGGCGAGCACGGGCGCGGTCACCGCCCTCATGGCCGCCACCATGGGCCTGGTGGCCACCGACATCAAGCGGGTGATGGCCTACTCCACCGTGAGCCAGTTGGGCTACATGATGCTGGCCCTGGGTCTGGGCGGCTATGTGGCCGCCTTCTTCCACCTGATGAACCACGCCTTCTTCAAGGCGCTGCTCTTTCTGGGGGCAGGCAGCGTCAGCCACACCACGGGCACCTTCGACATGCGCTACATGGGGGGCCTGCGCCGAGCGATGCCGGTGACTTTCTGGACGGTGCTCCTCGCATCGCTGAGCCTGGCGGGGATACCACCCCTCTCGGGCTTCTGGAGCAAGGACGAGATCCTGGCCACGGCCCTGGCCGCCAGTCCCGGCCTCTTCTGGCTGGCCATGGCCACGGTGCTGCTGACGGCCTTCTACGTCTTCCGTATGCTCCTGCTCACTTTCACCGGGGAGTACCGCGGCGGCGGCGCGGCGGAGGCCGCGGCCAACGGCGACGCCGCGCAGGGCGCGGATGCCCACGGACATGGGGGCGTCCGCCTGCATGAGTCGCCGTCCGTCATGGCGCTACCGCTGGTGATGCTGGCGGCGCCGGCGGTGCTCTCCGGCCTGGTGAACCTGCCGACGATTCCGGCCCTGGACGATTTCCTCATGAGCCGCACCGTGCGGGAAACGCTGGAGGCGCACCACGTGGCCTTCAACCCGCTCCTGGCGGCCTTCTCCACGGGCATGGCCCTCCTGGGCATCGCCCTGGCGTGGCTGGTCTACGGGGTGAAGGCCCTACGCGCCGATAGCTTGGGGAGCGCGCTAGGTGGGCTGCCCTACCGAATGCTCTACCACAAATACGGGCTGGACTTCCTCTACGAGAAGGTTCTGGTGGGTTCCCTGCTCTATACCGTGGTGTGTGGGCTTTTTGCCGCTCTGGACCGCTACGTAGTAGACGGACTGGTCAACGGGGCGGGCCAGCTCACAAGAGGTCTGGGTCGCGGGCTGCGGCGGGTGGAGACGGGGCAGGTCCAGGCCTACGGGCTGGCGATCTTCCTGGGTGTGGTGGTCATTACCGCCGTGGCGATAGTGCGAGGCTAACTCGTGACTGGTCTCCCCTGGCTCTCCGTTCTGGTATTTCTGCCGGTCGCGGGCGCGCTCCTCCTGGCGCTCTTGCCGGCGCAGCGTCCGCTGCTGGTGAAGCAGGCCGCAGCGGTGATCACGCTGCTGGACCTGTTGCTGGCGGGCATGCTGTGGACTGCCTTCGATGCCAGCAGCACGGCCATCCAGTTTGTCCATCAGGCCCCCTGGGTTCCCCCGTTGAAGATTACCTACTACTTGGGAGTGGACGGGCTTAGCCTGCCGCTGGTGCTCCTCACGGCGCTGCTGGGCTTCCTGGCAGTGCTGGTCTCTTGGAACATCAACCACAGGGTGAAGCTTTACTTTGCCCTGCTGTTGGTGCTGCAGACGGGGGTGCTGGGCGTGTTCACCGCCCTGGACTTCGTGCTCTTCTTCCTCTTCTGGGAGGTGGAGCTGCTGCCCATGTACCTCCTCATCGCCATCTGGGGAAGCCCTCCTCCTCTGGGCCGGCGCGAGTACTCCGCGATGAAGTTCCTCATCTACACCATCCTGGGTTCCGCCTTCATGCTGGTGGGTCTGCTGGCCCTCTACTTCAGCACTGGCACTTTCAACCTGGTGGACATGGCCCGGGCTGACCTGCGGAACACCGCGGTGCCAGCCACCCTGATCTTCTGGTTGATCTTCTTCGCCTTTGCGGTAAAGCTGCCGGTGTTCCCCTTCCACACCTGGTTGCCCGACGCCCACACCGACGCGCCTACGGCCGTCAGCGTGATCCTGGCCGGCGTGCTGCTGAAGATGGGCGGGTACGGCATGCTCCGCATCTGCGTGAGCCTCTTCCCCCAGGTGGCCTACACCTGGGCGCCGACCCTGGCGTTGCTGGCGGTGGTCAACGTTCTCTACGGCGCGCTGGTCACCCTGCGCCAGGGCGACCTGAAGCGGCTGATTGCATACAGCAGCGTGAGCCACATGGGCTACGTGCTCCTGGGGATCGCGGCTTTGGGCGAGGTGGGCCTGACGGGCGCGGTGCTCCAGATGGTCACCCACGGCACCATCACTGGCCTCCTCTTCGCGCTGGTGGGTCTGGTGTACGACAAGACCCACACCCGGCAGATCCCGGAGCTGGGCGGCCTGGCCCACCGGATGCCGTTCATCGCGACCGTGTTTATGATCGCGGGGCTGGCGTCCCTGGGTCTGCCTACCATGAGCGGCTTTGCCTCGGAGTTCCTGGTCTTCGTGGGGACCTTCCCGGTCTTCGGCTGGTACACCCTGCTGGGGGCGAGCGGCATCGTCCTCACCGCGGGGTACATCCTCTGGATGCTGGAGCGCAGCTTCTTCCGCGGCCCGTTGGCGCGCTTTGACCACGTGGGGGACGCGACGCTGCTGGAGCGAGTGCCCCTGGTGGTGCTGGTGGCCACCATTATGATTGTGGGGCTGTGGCCCAGGGCCGTGACAGACGTGATCAGAGCCGGGCTGCAACCCATCCTGAGCCGGCTGGGCTAGCGAGGGCGAGCCGTGGAGCTCTACCTGATCTTCCCTGAGCTGGTGCTCCTGCTCTGTGCCCTGCTGGTGATCTTCTCGGACCTGCTGGGCGCCCGCAAGGAGGCCCTGGCCGGGCTGGCGGTGCTTGGTCTGCTCATCGCCGCGCGGCTGGCCATGGAGTTGGTGGGGCCAGACAAGGGGGGCGTGGCCTTCGCCGGCGCCATCGTGGTGGACGATTTTGCGCTGATCTTCAAGTTCCTCTTCCTCGTCAGCACCCTCCTGGTGGTCCTGGCCTCGGTGGAGTACGTTGAGCGCTTCGAAGGCGTGGCGGGTGAGTACTACGCGGTGCTGCTGCTGGCCTGTGTGGGGATGATGCTGATGGCCTCGGCACAGGAGTTCATCACCCTCTACCTCTCTTTGGAGCTCACCGGGATCTCCCTCTACACCCTGACCGGCCTGCTCCGGGACGCCCGCTCCAGCGAGGCCGGGATCAAGTTTCTGCTGCTGGGGGCCGTGAGCTCTGCGGTGTTGCTCTATGGCATCGCGGTCCTCTTCGGGCTTACCGGCACCACCAGCCTCCCCCAGATGGCGCCGGCGGTGGCCAGCGGCTTCCAGGAGAACCGCCTGCCCTTGTTGCTGGCCACTGCGCTGCTGATGGCGGGCCTGGGTTTCAAGCTGGCCACCGTGCCCTTCCAGATGTGGGTGCCCGACGTGTACGAGGGGGCTCCGACACCGGTGACGGCCTTCCTCTCCGTGGCGAGCAAGAGCGCCGGCTTCGTGGTGGTGCTGCGGGTCTTTCACACGGCCCTGGGCCGAGACCCGCTGGCAGCCGACTGGGCCGCGATCTTCGCCGGGCTCAGCCTCGCCTCCATGACCCTGGGCAACGTGGTGGCCATTCAGCAGGGCAATATCAAGCGCATGATGGGCTACTCCAGCATCGCTCAGGCGGGGTATCTCCTGGTGGGGCTTGCCGTGGTGCCCCAGAGCGGCGTCAGCGGCGTCCTCTTTTTCCTGGTGAGCTACACGGTGACCAACCTGGGGGCCTTTATCGCCATCATCGCGCTCTCCGACAAGCTGAACAGCGACCGTATCAGCGACTACGCCGGAGTGTGGCAGCGGGCGCCCTTCCTCGCCTCGGGCCTCGCGTTGTGCCTCCTGTCCCTGACCGGTGTCCCCCCTACCGCCGGGTTCTTCGCCAAACTGTTCATTTTCAACGTGGCGGTGCAGCAAAACCTCCTCTGGCTGGTGGTGGCGGGAGTGCTGAACAGCGTGGTGTCGGCCTACTTTTACGTGGGCGTCATCCGGGAGATGTTCCTGGGCGCGCCGGTGGACCGGACTCCCGTGGCCGTGGCTGCGCCCGTGGCGCTGGCCCTGTTCCTCGCGGTAGCCGGAACCTTCATCCTGGGGGTGTTCCCGGGGCCCGCGATGAGCGTGGCCAGCGCGGCCGCAGGGAGCCTGGTGCCCTAGCAAGTTTCCATTTTTCCCCCAAGGGGTTATGATCAACTGAGAGCAGGCAGGAGCGAGTAGGCTGAGCGAAGCCAGTGAAGCTTGTGGTCTTGGTTCTTTCGGGCCTTGCGCTGCTGCTCGTTCAGACCGTCCTTCTCATCCCATCTCAGGGATCCGCTGGTTTTCGCCCAGACCTGCTGCTGCTCCTGACGCTGTACTGGGGCCGGGTCTTCGGCCAGGGCCAGGGGATCCTCGCGACGGTGCTGGCGGGCGCGCTGCTGGAGTTCTCCAGCGCAGCGCCCCTGGGCGCCACGCTGCTGGCGCTGGCGCCGGTGGCAGTGCTGGGGGCCTCTGAGCAGCAGATGCTGGCGCACCGCACCCTGGGGAACATCCTGCTGGCCCTCCCGGCCACCCTGCTCTACTATTCCGTGCTGGCGCTGGCGTCGCAAGTGGTCGGCTGGCCGGTGGACTGGCTGGGCGGGATTCTGTGGACCCTGGCGCCGGGCGTCCTCTCCAATCTCGTGGCCGGCCCCTTGGTCTACGGCGGTGTGTATTACGCGGGTAGCGTGCTGGGTGCCGCCCGCACGGGGCCGACGCTGGGTCGCGTGCAGCACCTAGCCCTCTAGGGAACCGCCATGCTCTTGTTCCAACGAGTGCGGCGCTGGCGGGTACAGCGCAAGAAACGAGAAGACGAGCGGGAGGCGCTGCGCGTGCGCTCCGGGATCCTCCGGGGGGCAGTGGTGCTGGCGTTCCTGGTGCTCTCCGTTCAGCTCTTCCGGCTACAGGTGGTGGAGGGCAGCCACTATCAGCAGCGGGCGGAAGAGAACCGCCTGCGCCGGGTGCCGATGCCCCCCCTGCGCGGCGTGATCTACGATCGGGCCGGCCGCCTCCTGGTGCAGAATCAGCCCATCTTCACTGCCTCCGCCGTGGTGGCCGATCTGCCGCAGCAGCGACAGGAGGAAGTGGTGGGCAAGCTGGAGAAGCTGCTGCAGGTCCCCGGAACGAAGCTCACGGAGCTGCTCCAGGAGCGGCGCAGGAGTGGTCAGGTGTTTACTCCCGTTGCCCTTAAGGTGGGCCTGGACCGGGAGACGGCCTTCTTGCTGGAAGAGCACCACGGGGAGCTGCCTGGTGTCTCGGTCCGTATGGAGCCCCGCCGCGTCTATGTCGCTGAGGGGAGTCTGGCGCACATTCTTGGCTACGTGGGCCGGATCGCGCCGGAAGAATACGCGGAGCTCAAGGATCGCGGCTACGACCTCAACGATACCCTGGGCAAAATGGGTGTGGAGGTGACCTACGAGGGGGAGCTGCGGGGTGTCCCGGGGCGAGCATATGTAGAGGTAGACGCGGCGGGCCGGACCCGGCGCACCCTCTTCTCTCAGGAGTCGGTGCCTGGGAGCAGCCTGGTACTTACCATCGACCTGGAGCTCCAGAAGGAGATGGCCCGGGTGCTCCAGGAGGCCATGGGGCGCTCCCGTTTCGGCGCCGCCGTGGCCATGAACCCCCGGAATGGCGAAATCCTCGGCATGGTCTCGCTGCCGCCCTTCGACAACAACGTCTTTAGCGGCGAGGTGCAGCAAGAGGCGGTGCAGCGGTTGCTGGAGGACCCACGACGGCCGCTGATGAACTATGCCATTGGCGGCGCCTACCCCCCAGGCAGTATCTTCAAGCTGGTGACGGGCACAGCCGCCCTGCAGGAGGGAGTGGCCCGGCCCGATACCGTCATTGTGAGTCGCGGGCTCATCACCGTGCCCAACCAGTACGACCCCCGGATTCTCTATCCCTTCTACGACTGGGCGAGCCTGGGGGCGCTGGACTTCCGGCGGGCGCTGGCCATGTCTTCCGACGTCTACTTCTACTACCTTGCGGGGGGCTACGAGAACTTTCGAGGCCTCGGGCCTCAGCGTCTGGCCAGCTACACGCGCCTCTACGGCGTGGGAGAGCGCTCTGGCATAGACTTGCCAGGCGAGGCGGCCGGGCTGGTGCCCGACCCGGAATGGAAGAGCCGGGCCTACAACGAGGAGTGGCTCACGGGGGATACCTACCACTTTGGCATCGGGCAAGGGTTCGTGCTGGCAACGCCCATCCAGATGGCGCGGGTAGTATCTGCGGTGGCCAATGGCGGCGCCGTGCTACAGCCCCGGGTGGTGCGGGAAGTCCTGGACCCGGGAGGCAAGCCGGTGCGCCAGTTTGGGCCGGTGATACAGCGCAATCTGCCGGTTGCTCCGGAGCACTTCAGCGTGGTGCGGGAGGCCATGCGGCAGGCGGTGAGCCAGGGCACGGCCTCCACGGCTCAGGTGCCGGGTGTGCAGGTGGCCGGTAAGACGGGTACGGCTGAGTTCGGTGCGCCCGTGAGCGGCCGGGCCTACGAGACCCATGGCTGGTTCGTGGGTTTTGCGCCAGCAGACCGCCCGGAGATCGCGGTGGCGGTCTTCTTGGAGCAGGGGCAGGGCGCACTGACTGCGGCGCCCGCCGCGAGCAAGATATTCCGTTACTACTTCCAGGTGAGGCGCTAGCCCGCAGACATGGTATCCCAATCCCGCCACCAGTACGACCTCTGGATCCTGCTCACGCCCCTGGCGCTGGTGCTCATTGGCCTGGTGCTCCTCTACAGCGCATCCTACCCGCAGGAGCTGGGCGGCCCCGTGATGGAGAGCCCGCCGGGACGGCAGGCGCTCTACGCCCTGGTGGGTTTCGCGCTCCTCCTGCTAGTGGCCAGGCTGGATTACCGTTTGCTGGGCAACGCGGCGCCAGGGCTCTACGCCCTGGTGATCGTGCTGCTGGGCCTGGTGCTGGTGCTGGGAGCCGCGGCCTACGGCTCTCGACGCTGGCTCGACCTGGGCCTCTTCCCCCTGCAACCGTCGGAGCTGGCGAAGCCTGTGGTGGCCCTGGCCCTGGCCAAGTATTTTGCAGAGTCCAAGGGAGAGGTGGGGCGCTTGCGGACCTTCGTGGGGTCTTTGGCCATCGTTGGCCTGCCCATGAGCCTGGTGTACTTCCAGCCGGACCTGGGCACGGCTATCGTCTTTGCGGTGATGTGGCTTGGCATCGCGATAATGGGTGGGGCCCGGCTGTGGCACCTCGCGCTGACGGCAGGGGCTCTGGTCGTAACGGCGCCCCCGGCCTACTTTTTCGTGCTGAAGGGCTACATGCAGGAGCGCATCCATCTCTTCCTTGATCCCACCGGTGATCCTCTGGGGGCCGGGTACAACATTCTCCAATCGGAAATCAGCGTCGGGTCGGGAGGCCTGCTGGGCAAGGGTCTCCTCAACGGCACCCAGAGCCAGCTCCACTTCCTGCGGGTGCAGCAAACAGACTTCATCTTCAGTGTGCTGGGAGAGGAGCTGGGATTCCTTGGGGCGCTGCTGGTCTTTGCCCTCTTTGCGCTGCTGCTGCTGCGGGGAGTGCGCATCGCCACTGAGGCCCGGGACGACCTGGGCCGGCTGCTGGCCACCGGTGTGGTGATTGCTCTGCTGGCCCAGGTGTTTATCAACGTAGGGGTCAACATCCGGTTGCTGCCGGTCACGGGTATCCCGTTGCCCCTTATCAGCTTCGGCGGCAACTCCCTCCTCAGCGTGCTGCTTTCCCTGGGCGTCCTCCAGAGCGTGTACGCGCACCGCCAGCGGGTAGACTGGTGAGCTAGCTCTCTCTGAGCAGCCTCAGGAACTCTCGTCTCGTTACCCCCGCATCCGCTAGGATTCCTGCCACCAGACCTCGCTTCATCTCCCGGTTGTGGCGCGGGATGGATACGGGCTTAGGGTGACCTTCCTTGAAGAGGATCAAATGGCTGCCTGTCTGCCGAGACACTGAGAAGCCCGCGCGTTCTAACACGCGGAGCAACTCTCTTGGCCTCAAAGACGGGAAGCGTTCTGCCATTAAGTAGCCATCTTCTCTGCAGCACCTTGATCTACGATGCTCGTTGAACAAGAAGGCCCCGCCTGCAAACTTTTCAGCTTGCGCAAGCGGGGCCAGGTCCGTCTGTATCCCGGAAAACCTAGTTCTGGTTGTTCGGTGCTGTTGTCCTCACCCGTCGGCACCGAGACAATGCTATTTTGTTAGTAGCTCAGGCGCAATGTGCGCGCCCTTCTCCTTGGCTACCTCTTGCCATCCTTCAAGCGCATCCTTGACCATGGCTAGGGCTTCTTCGAAGGTATCGCCCTCAGACCAGCACCCAGGCGCGGCGGGTACCCGTACGACGTAGCCCCCTTCTTCCGCCTCCTGGAACTCGTAGGTGACTCTGTCCTCGATCACGAGGAATGTGCGCAGCTTTGTCGTGGGCATGGTTTACGCCGGCGTCGGCACCTCGGCTGCCCGCAGGACGATCTGATCTTCCTCTACGTCCACAGTAATGGTGTCGCCAGGGGCGAACTTGCCCTCCAGGATGGCCTCGGAGAGCTTGTCTTCCACCGTGTCCTGGATCAGGCGGCGGAGTGGCCGGGCGCCGAAGGACTCGTCGTACCCCTTGTCGCCCAGGTAATCCTTGGCGGCCGCGGTGACCTCTAGCTGCATGCCCTTGTCCTGGACCTGCTTGGAGATGTATCCCAGCTCCAGGTCCACGATCTGGCGGATGTGCTCCTTGTTCAGTGCGTGGAAGACCACCACGCCGTCGATGCGGTTGAGGAACTCGGGACGGAAGGCCTTTTGGAGCTCCGCCATGACCTTCTCTTTCATCTTGTCGTAGGCCTGCTCCTGGGTCTTCGCCTCATCCCGCTTCACGGTGAAACCCAGGGTGGTGTCGCGCTTGATCAGCTCTGCGCCCAGGTTGCTGGTCATCATGATGATGGTGTTGCGGAAATCCACCCGCCGGCCCTTGGCGTCGGTCAGGTAGCCGTCCTCGAAGATCTGGAGCAGCATGTTGAAGACCTCGGGGTGGGCCTTCTCGATCTCATCCAGCAGGATGGCGCAGTAGGACTTGCGACGCACCGTATCGGTGAGTTGACCGCCATCGTCGTAGCCGATGTAGCCCGGCGGCGCGCCCACCAGGCGGGCCACTGAGTGGCGCTCCATGAACTCGGACATATCCAGCTTGATGAGGGCATCCTCGCTGCCGAAGAGGAACTCGGCCAGGGCCTTGACCAACTCGGTCTTGCCCACGCC
>JACPQN010000020.1 GCA_016190485.1 Chloroflexota bacterium | reverse complement strand
GGGCCGAGGCGGAAGAAGCGCCGGATCTCCTCCGCGTAGGCCAGGGCAATCGCCTCCGGGTCCTCCAGCTCCACCGGAGCACGGTGCACGTTCTCCCGCGGCACGGGCGCTAGACTCAGCAACCGCTGCTCCGCCAGGTGGTAGTTGCTCAGGGTGTCATGGGAGGGGACGCAGCGCTCGTCACTCCAGAAGAAGTGGAGCTGGCCCCAGGGCATCTGGCCGGCGTAGGGGGGATGCGCCAGCAGCCCGTAGAGCATGCTGGGGGTGGAGCCGCCAGAGAGGGCCAGGGCGCAGCGTCCGGCTGCGTGTACTGCGCTCTGGCAGCTCCGCACCACGAAGCCGGCCGCCTGGCGGCTCAGCTCCTCCAGGGTGGGGGCGACATGCAGGGTGGCGCCCACCCTGGCCTCAGGGCAACAGGCGGGCGGTCACGGCCAGGCTCTGCTCGAAGACCCGGTCGTGGCGCAGGATGGCCAGCTCGCCCCGTAGCAGGTCAACCAGGGAGGCCCGCTCCATGGGGACGGTGCGGGTCACCTCCCAGGCTCCCGCCAGGCGCGCCCGGGTGGTGGCATGCTCGCCGTCGGGTGTACGGGCCACGGTGAACCGCCCCTCCCGGTCGCCCTCCCCCGCCACCAGCTCCACGGCCCGCACCTCGCCGGAGGCCCCGGTCTCCCCAATGCGCATCCGTGGCGCCACCCGGACTTCCGCCTGCCGCTCTCCACAATCGAAGGTCAGCAGGTGCTCCCGGGCGTCGGCCAGCGCCTCGATGCCTCTGGGGCGCCAGCCGAGGCGGGCGGCCAGCCAGGACGCCAGGAGCAAGGGCTGCGCCGTGAGGGCCGTGCCGCCGGGGTCCACCGCGCACTCGATGCGCACCTGGCGCAGGGTGGCGAGATAGGGCAGGGTCTCCGGCCCGTCAAAGAACTGGGCGATGAGCTCCCGCCAGGGCGTGAGGCGGGCCCAGGTGAAGTCACTGAAGGCGATGGCCCGCTGGCGCGAGGCCAGGACGGCCGTGAGGCGGTGCAGCTCCCCGAGCTGCGCCAGGGGATCCGGGAAGAGCGCGGAGTCCACGATGAGGCGGTGGCACACCCACAGCAACTCTTCTTCCTGGGGCGGTGGCGGGCCGACCCACCAGAGGTAGACGGGCAGGTCGGGGATGAGCAGGGGAACGGCCACGCTGCCCAGGTGCTGGGCCACTGCGCCCCGGGCGGTGAGGAGTGCCTCTTCCTGGCACAGGAGCTCGCCTCCCGAGGGGTGGAGCTGGCAGCGGACGGTGACCGTGGCCTCCAGGTCTGGCTGGGGCGCTGCCGGCTCCGCCACTACCACCAGGGAGCGGGACGGGTGGAGGCCCGCGAGCGCGCCGATGGTCTCCGCGCCCCGCTGGGCGGCGTCCAGGTCCTGGGTGTAGACCACGAGATTGAGGACGCTGGCCCTGGCCAGAGCGTGCGCCTCCTGTGGCTGCTGATCCGGAGATGTACTGATCTCCCGCATTACTGCGGCGAGCTGCCGCGCCACCCCCTCCACATCGGTGGAGGGCAGGTGACGGCTGAGGGTGCGAAGGGGAGTCTGGAGCACGATCGGTCCCGGGCTAGGGGACGCGCCAGCGCCGGCCGTCCCGCTCCAGGAAGCGATCGGCCTCTTCCGGCCCCCAGGCGCCCGCCTCGTAGTTAGGAAAATCGGGGGTGGCGCGCTCCCAGCCCTCCAGAAGGCGGGTGACGTAGGCCCAGGCCTGCTCCGCCTCGTCGTTGCGGGTGAAGAGGGTGGCGTCGCCCAGCATGCAGTCCAGCAGCAGCCGCTCGTAGGCGTCCGGGGCATCTACCAGAAAGGCGCTGCCGTAGAGAAAGTCCATGTGGACCGAGCGGAGGTGCATGGTAGGCCCCGGCACCTTGGCGGCGAATCGGAGGGAGATGCCTTCGTCGGGCTGGATGCGCACCAGGAGCAGATTGGGTTCCAGTTGCTCCCCGCCGCTCTCAGCGAAGAGGAGGTGGGGCGCCCGTTTGAACTGGATGGCCACCTCGGTGACCCGTTTGGGCAGCCGCTTGCCGTGGCGGAGATAGAAGGGCGTATCGGCCCAGCGCCAGTTGTCGATAAAGAGCTTCAGGGCGGCGTAGGTCTCCCGGGGGGAGTCCCGGGCCACGCCGGGCTCGTCCCGGTAGGCCGGCGCCTCCCGCCCGCCGATCCAGCCGGCGCCGTACTGGCCCCGTACAGTGAAATCGTGAAAGCGGTCTTCTGGGATGGGCCGGATGGCCCGCAGCACCTTCACCTTCTCGTCCCGAACCGTATCGGCCTCGAAGCTGACGGGCGGCTCCATGGCCACCAGGGCCAGGAGCTGGAACATATGGCTCTGCACCATGTCCCGCAGCGCGCCCGCCTCCTCGTAGTAGGAGGCCCGGTTCTCGATGCCCACGCTCTCGGCCACGGTGATCTGCACGTGGTCTATGTACTGGCGGTTCCACACCGGCTCCCACAACCCGTTGGAGAAGCGGAAGGCCAGGAGGTTCTGCACCGTCTCTTTGCCGAGGTAGTGGTCGATGCGGTAGACCTGCCGCTCCTGGAAGACCGACCGAACCGTGTGGTTCAGCTCGATGGCCGTCTTCAGGTCTCTACCGAAGGGCTTCTCGATGACGATCCTGACCCAGCTCTGGGGCTGAGGACCTTGGGTCAGCCCCGCCTCGCCCAGGCGTTGTACGATGACCGGAAAGGCGCTGGGCGGGGTGGCCAGATAGAACAGGCGGTTGCCGCAGGTGCCCCGGGTGCGGTCCAGCTCATCCAGTCGCGCTGCGATCCGCTGGTAGGCCTGGGGATCGTCCAGGTTGCCGGACAGATAGAAGAGGCCCTGGGAGAAGCTGTCCCACACCGGCTCTCGCAGGGGCTGGGTGCGGGAGAACTCGCCCACCGCGGCCCGCATGGTCCTGCGGAACTCCTCGTCGCTCAAGGGGGACCTGGCAAAGCCCAGCACGGTGAACTCCGCAGGCAGCAGGCGGTTGAGCGCGAGCTGGTAGAGCGCCGGCATCAGCTTCCGCTTGGCCAGGTCGCCGCCGCCGCCGAAGATCACCATGGCGCAGGGCGGCGCGGTGCGTTCTAAGCGCAGCCCCTCGCGCAGGGGGTTGATGGCCTGCTCCTCGACCGATGGCGTGGTCCTCGCCTGGGTCATGGGGTTCCCTATCCTGCGCCTTCGGCCGGGCGCACCGCGTGGCCGCCGAACTCGTTGCGCAGCGCGGCCAGCACCTTGTTGCCGAAGGAGTCGTCCTGGCGGGAGCGGAAGCGGGTGAAGAGGGAGAGGGCGATGGCCGACGCGGGCACGTCCTCCTCGATGGCCGCCAGCACGGTCCAGCGGCCCTCGCCAGTATCCTCCACGTAGCCCTGGATGCCGGCCAGCTGGGGGTCCCGCTGGAAAGCCCGCTCCGCCAGCTCCAGCAGCCAGGAGCGCACCACGCTGCCGTGGTTCCAGAGCCCGGCGACGCGGGCCAGATCGGGCTGGAACTGGGACGATTGCAGGATCTCAAAACCCTCGGCGTAGGCCTGCATCATGCCGTACTCGATGCCGTTGTGCACCATCTTCACAAAGTGCCCCGCGCCGCTGGGGCCTACGTGGGCATATCCCTGCTCCGGGGCCAGGGTCTTGATGGCCGGCTCCAGACGGGCGAAGACCTCGGGGCGGCCGCCCACCATCATGCAGTAACCGATCTCCAGGCCCCAGATGCCGCCGCTGGTCCCGGCGTCCAGGTAGTGGAAGCCGCGTGCCTCCACCTCCCTGGCGCGGCGCATCGAGTCCTTGTAGTAAGAGTTGCCCCCGTCGATGAGGATGTCCCCGGCCTCCGCCACAGCCATCAGGGCCTGGAGCGTCTCGTCCACGGGATCGCCTGCGGGCACCATGAGCCACACGGCCCGGGGCGGCGTGAGCTGACGCACCAGCTCCTCCAGGGAACTGGCCCCGCGGGCCCCTTCGCCACGCAGGCGCGCCACCGCCTCCGGGCTGCGGTCGTAGACCACCACCCGGTGGCCGCCCTGGAGCAACCGCAGCACCATGTTGCCGCCCATGCGGCCCAGTCCGATGAGTCCCAGTTCCACGGGAGCCTCCTTTGCTCGCTACCGTCGGGCGGCGACGTCGGCCAAGGCCGCGTCCGCCAGGCGGTCCAGGGCTGCTATGGCATCCTGGGGACCGCCGCTCAGGTGCACCCGCAGCACCCGCCGGCCGTGGTGCTGCAAGGCCAGGAAATCGCCCAGGGCCTGCGCGCCCTTCAGGGTCCCAAAGGTGTAGGGCGACCCGGGCACCCGCATGTCCTCTGCACCGTCTGCGGTGATCTGGAGGTAGAGCCCGGCGCCGGGGCCGCCCTTGTGGAGCTGCCCCGTGGAGTGGAGAAAGCGGGGCCCGAACCCCAGGGTGGTGGCGACCCTCAATGAGTCCCGCAACCGCGTGCGCAGCGCATTCAGGGCCGCGTGCTGCTCGGACGAGGGCGTCAGGTAGGCCATGATGGCCAGGTAGTCGCCCGGCTGGGCCTGGGCCAGGAACCGTGCCAGCGCTTGGTCAGGCGGGGCGCCACCCGGTGCGCCGTACAGCGTCAGGCCGTTCACTCGTGCGGAAGGCTCAGGCTCCGGCAGGCGGCCGGTGGTCAGCGCGTCGTGGAGCGAGGAGAGCACGCGCTGGGTGTTGTCCTTGCTCTCCTGGACGTTCGGCTCGTCGAAGGGATCAATGCCTAGCAGGCTCCCTGCCACCGCGGTGGCGAACTCCCAGCGGAAGAACTCGCCGCCCAGGTCTAGGGCGTCCCGCAGGCGCAGGGTGACCACCGGGTGGCCTGCCTCTGCCAGGGCGACCGCCACGTCGTCCAGCTCCCTCGGGTCGTCGCCATCCAGCCGCAGGTAGACGAAGAGGCGGTCGTTCCCGTAGACCGCCGGCGGGCCGGCCGCTTCGCCCTCGACGGGGACAAGGCCCGTGCCCTCCTTGCCGGTGCTCTCTGCCAGGAGCTGCTCGGCCCAGTAGCCGAAGCTCCGGATCCCCGGCGACAGCAGGAGCGTTACCTTGTCTCTGCCCGCTTTGGCCAGGGTGCCCATAATAGCCCCCAGCCACAGGCCGGGGTTATCGGCCGCGGGCACGCCGGGCATGCAAGCGTGGGCCATGATGTCGGCCCGATCCAGCAGCCCGGCCAGGTCCATGCCCAGGAGGGCCGCCGGCGCCAGCCCGAAGTAGGAGAGGGCAGAGTAGCGCCCCCCGATGTCCGGCGGGTTGGCAAAGACCCGGCGGAAGCCCTGCTCCCGGGCCAGTTGCTCCAGAGGCGTGTCAGGATCGGTGATGGCGACGAAGTGCTCGGGAGCACGCTCGCCCACCCGCCCGCGGAGGCGCTCGAAAAAGTAGCGGTAGTAGGCCAGGGTCTCAGTGGTGGTGCCCGACTTGCTGGACACGATGAAAAGGGTGTGCTCCAGGGGCAACGAGGCCTCCAGGGAGCGGATGGCCGCTGGGTCCGTGGTGTCCAGCACTGCCAGGTCCAGGTAGCCCGGCGCCACTCCGAAGGTCGTCCGGAGCACCTCGGGCGCCAGGCTGCTGCCGCCCATGCCCAGGAGCACCGCGTGGGTGAATCCGGCCTCCCGCACCTCCTGCACGAAGGCGGTGAGACTGTGTAGATGCTCCTGCATCTCGGAGAGCACGGTGAGCCAGCCCAAGCGGCTGGCGATGATGCGGCCGTGGTTGGGGTCATCGGGCTTCCAGAGGGAGGGGTCGAAGCGCCAGATGCGCCGCACGGCGTGCTCTCGCCGCAGGGCGGCCAGGGTCTGCTGCGCGGCGTGCTCCAGCGTGCCCAGGCTGGCGCTCTGGCGGCGGCGTGCCCCCTGCAGCAGCTCCTCCCGCTTGGCGGCGATGCTCTGGAGTAGCTTGTCGTAGGACTCGGCGAAGGCCCGCGCCCCCTCCTCCTGGAGGCGGGCCGTCACCGAATCCAGGTCGATGCCCAGCCGTTCCAGCGCGTCCAGGGTGGCCCGAGACTCCTGCACGCCCTCCTCCAGACTGAGACGCACGTAGCCATGATCGAGAAAGGCCGTCAGCGTCGCGGGCGGTACGGTGTTGACAGTGTCCGGGCCGATGAGCTCCTCGACGTAGAGCACATCCCGGTAGCGGGGGTTCTTGGTGCCGGTGCTGGCCCACAGCGGGCGCTGCGGCCGGGCGCCCTGCTGGGCCAGGGCCTCCCAGCGGGGGCCGCTGAACACCTCCTTGAACTTCTGGTAGGCTAGGCGCGCGTTGGCGATGGCCGCCTTTCCCAGCAGGCGCTCCAGCTCGGCCCGATGCTGGGCAGTGGGGGCGCTTCGGAGGCGCTCCTCCAGGAGGGCGTCCACCGCGGTGTCCACCCGGCTGACGAAGAAGCTGGCCACCGACGCCGCTCCCTCCAGGGGCTTGCCCGCCCTGGCCAGGGCCTCCAGGCCGGCGATGTAGGCTTCGGCCACGGCCTCGTAGGTGGTGATGGAGAAGAGGAGGGTGACGTTGACGTTGACCCCCTGGGCGGTGAGCTGCTCTAGGGCCAGAACGCCCTCCGGCGTGCCGGGCACCTTGATCATCACGTTCTCCGTGGCCAGCGCCCGCCATAGTCTGGTGGCGGCGGCCACGGAGCCCGCGGTGTCGTGGGCCAGGGCCGGCGGCAGCTCGATGGAGGCGTAGCCGTCCCGCCCGCCGGAGAGCTCCCACACCGGGCGGAGCTGCCGGGCCGCGTCGCGGATGTCCTCCAGGGCCAGGGCCTGAAAGACCTCCTCTTCCCGCCTGCCCTGGCTCACCAGCGCCCGGATGTCCTCCTCGTAGTCGGTGCTGCCGGTGATGGCCTTCTCGAAGATGGTGGGGTTGGAAGTGACCCCCGACACGCCTTCCTGGACCAGGTGCAAGAACTCGCCGGAGGTCAGCAGGCTGCGGCGGATGTTGTCGTACCAGAGGCTCTGGCCCTGGCGGGCCAGCTCCCGCAGGGGGAAGCGCCGGTCCCGCTCCCAGGTCGCGATCTCCGCCAGGCGGTGGGCGTGGCGCTCCACAGCGGTGAACTCGCTGGCCAGCCAGGTCTGCACGATCTCCCAGGCCAGTTCCGGCCCGATGACCCGGGCCCCCATGGCCAGGACGTTGGCGTCGTTGTGCTCCCGGCTCATGCGGGCGGTGTAGGTGTCGTGGCAGAGGGCGGCCCGGATGCCCGGGAGCTTGTTGGGGGCGATGGCCTCCCCCTCGCCGGAGCCGCCCAGCATGATGCCCCGCTCCGCCTCACCCCGGATCACCATCTCCGCCACAGCTCGGGCGTAGGGCGGGTAGTCCACGGGGGTTTCGTTGTGGGCGCCCACGTCCAGGACGGTATGGCCGGCGGCCGCCAGGCGCTGCCGCAGCAGCTCCTTCAGGGAGAATCCGGCGTGGTCTGCGCCGATGGCCACCCGCACGAGGGACCTCCTTGCTTATCCGGAGGGGGCGCCTGTCCGGCGTTGTCCTGAGCCTGTCGAAGGGGAGAGCACGTCTTGCACCCGCTGCGCCACGTGCTCCGGGGTAAAGCCGAACTGCTGGTACAATACCTCCGCAGGTGCCGACGCGCCGAAGTGATCGATCCCAACCACTGCGCCGGCGTCGCCCACGTAGCGGCTCCACCCCAGGGTCGTGGCCGCTTCCGCCGCGACCCTGGCCCGCACCCCGGGCGGCAGCACCGCGTCCTGGTACGCGTGGGGCTGGGCGTCGAAGAGCTCCCAGCTCGGCATGCTCACCACCCGGACCGCTACACCCTGAGCCTGGAGCTGCGCCTGGGCCGCCAGGGCAAGGTGCACCTCTGATCCTGTGGCGATGATGATGGCCTGCGGCGTCCCGCCCTGGGCTTCGGAGAGGACATACCCGCCGCGCGCTAGTCCCTCGGCGGGGGCCAGGGCCGACCGGTCCAGCACCGGCAGGCGCTGGCGGCTCAGGGCCAGGGCCGTCGGGCCTTCGGTGCGCTCCAGCGCGATGCGCCAAGCCTCGGCCGTCTCGGTGGCGTCCGCCGGGCGCAGCACCACCAGGTTAGGCACCGCCCGCAGGGCGAGGAGCTGCTCCACCGGCTGGTGGGTGGGGCCGTCTTCCCCCAGGCCGATGCTGTCGTGGGTGAAGACGTAGATCACCGGCAGCTCCATCATGGCGGCCAGACGCATGGGAGGCCGCATGTAGTCGGAGAAGATGAGGAAGGTAGCGCCGTAGGGCCGGAGTCCCCCATAGAGGCAGATTCCGTTGAGCAGCGCGCCCATGGAGTGCTCCCGCACGCCGAAGTGGAGGTTGCGGCCGCTGTAGTCCTGGGGGCCGAAGTCGGGCAGACCCTTGAGATAGGTCTCGGTGGATGGCGCCAGGTCCGCCGAGCCGCCCAGGAGCTGGGGGAGCGCCGGGGCGATGGCGTTGAGCACCCGGCCCGACGCGGTGCGGGTGGCCAGCGCGCCATCCGCGGGGGTGAAGACCGGCAGGGCCGCCTGCCAGCCCGCTGGCAGCTCACCCCGTGTGTGCAGGTCCCACTGGGCAGCCAGCTCCGGGTGAGCCACGCGGTAGGCCGCTAGGCGCTGCTGCCACTCCTGCTCCAGCACTGTGCCCCTGGCCACGGCCTTGCGGAAGTGCGCCAGGGCCGCGGGCGGCAGGTGGAAGGTCTGGTCGGGCGAGAACCCGAAGCGCTCCTTGGTGCGCTTGACCTCCTCTTCGCCCAGGGGCGCGCCGTGGGCCGCCGCCGAGTCCTGGAAATTGGGGCTGCCGTAGGCGATGTGGGTGTGAGCCACGATCAGAGAGGGCCGCTCCGTCTCCGCCTGGGCCGCCGCGATGGCCCGGGCCACCGCTTCCAGGTCGTTGCCCTCCACCTGCTGCACGTGCCACCGGTAGGCTTCGAAGCGCCGGCCCACGTCCTCGGTGAAGGCCAGGGCCGTGTCGCCCTCGATGGAGATGTGGTTGTCGTCATACAGGCAGATGAGGTTACCCAGGTGGAGGTGCCCCGCCAGGGACGCGGCCTCGGAGCTGACGCCTTCCATGAAATCGCCGTCGCTGGCGATGGTGTAGATGTGATGGTCCACGATGGCGTGGCCGGGCCGGTTGAAGCGGGCGGCGGTGAAGCGCTGGGCCATGGCCATGCCCACCGCGTTGCCGAAGCCCTGGCCCAGGGGGCCCGTGGTGGTCTCCACGCCCGGCGCCCGGCGGTACTCCGGGTGTCCCGGCGTGCTGCTATCCCACTGGCGGAAGCGCTTGAGCTGCTCCAGGGGAAGGTCGTAGCCCGTGAGGTGCAGCAGGATGTAGAGGAGGGCCGAGCCGTGGCCGGCGGAGAGGACAAATCTGTCCCGGTTGGGCCAGTGGGGGTTAGACGGGTTATGCCGGAGGAAGCGTGTCCAGAGCACGTAGCCCATGGCCGCGGCGCCCATGGGCATGCCGGGGTGCCCCGACTTGGCTTGCTGGACAGTGTCCATGGCCAGGGTGCGCACCGTATTGATACACAGCTCGTCCAGGGCTGGGTCGGGGGAATTGCTCGCGGCTCCCGTGGCCAGGTTCACTTTTGTGCCCCCTCCTGCATGGTGTGAAACCGGTCCGGCGCTGCTGGGTCTGCCTGCCGGACAGGCAGGCGCCCGTGCCGTGGCCCGACATCTGATGATACCCCCGACGTGGCCCTCTCACAAGGGCCTGCGAAGGCACAGGTCAAGCTGCCATGAGCGAGCCACGGAGGGGGAGGTGATCGCCGGGCGCGCCCTTCGGGACGCTAGTACTGCATGACGCATGAATTGGGGGGCGAGGCCATCTATCCGCTCATGGTGAGCCGAGTTTGCCCTGAGCTTGCCGAAGGGAACCATGAGCCGCTCGCCCTTCGACAGGGTGAGCGGGAAAGCGGGCACCCATTTCAGCTGTCATCGAGTGTGGTGTCCCCGAAAAACGTCGCAAATGTCACCCTGAGCGGTAGCGAAGGGTCTACTAGCCCTGAAGTAGATGCTTCACGCAGTTTACCCTGAGGCCCACGAAGGGTTCAGCATGATATACGGGCAGTCCTGTAATAGTGAACGAACTTCGGAAACAGGACACTAGGAGCCCCGCACTCCCGCCAGGCTCAGGATGCCCTTTTGGAGGGCATACAACACTGCCTGGGTACGGTCCTGCACCCCGATCTTCTCAAAGATGATGCTGAGGCGGTTCTTGACGGTGCTTTCAGAGTAGCTCAGCTCCCGGGCGATCTCCTTGTTGCTGCGGCCCGCTGCGAGGAGGCGCAGCACCGCGAGCTCCTTGTCCGTCAGGCTGGGGCCGTCCTCCTGTGCGCCGCCCCGGGAGATGCGGCGGTACTGGTTGAGCATCTTGGCGGTCATCAGCGGGTCAAGGGAGCTGGCCCCGCTATGCACGGCCCGCACCGCCGCCGCGACCTCTCTGCTGCTGGCCGTCTTCAGAAGGTAGCCGCGGGCCCCCACCTGGATGGCCGCCTGGAGATGCTCATCCCCATCGTACATGGTCAAAACAATGACGCCGATCTGGGGCTGTTGGCGCAGGATCGCCTCCGTGGCCGGGGGGCCGCTGAGGCCGGGCATGTTGATGTCCATGAGCACCACGTCCGGCTTCAGCTTCTCGGCCAGGGCCACTGCCTCGTCGCCTGTGGCAGCCTCGCCTACCAAAGCGAGGTCTTGCTCTCCCTCCAGCAGCTTGCGCAGTCCCTGGCGAAAGAGGGTGTGGTCGTCGGCCAGCAGGACACGGATTGTCATAGCTCCCTCCCCCAAGATGTCTGGGCGCCGGTTGCGGCAACGTGCAGGTGGCCTGGAGAGTCTCCTCGGCTCCACAGGACAAGCTCAAGCAGCAGTTTCACGAGATGTTCAGGGGAACGCGGAGGCGCAGCGTGACCGTGGTTCCCCGCCCTGGTCCTGGTGAGGCCACGCTGAGGGAGCCGTTGTGGTGCACGGCCGCTAGCAGCGCGATGGAGAGGCCCAGACCAATGTGAGGCGCCGCCTTCCTGGTCCAAAAAGGGTCCGCCACCTGGTCAACCAACTCCTCGGGGATGCCAGCGCCCCCATCGGTCACCCTCAGGGTCAGGTCTGGGGGCGCTGGCCGGACCTCCAGGGATACCTCGGGCGCGCCCGCTTCCCATCCGTTGGTCAGGAGCGCCGCCAGCGCCCGCTCCAGTAGGCAGCAATAGCCCTGGAGGCTGAGTTCCGTTGGAGGGGAGCTGCTCACTACCAGGGTGGCGGATGCCTCCGAGAGCCCAGCGTCGTTTCGGGCCTTGGCCGCCCCGCTGGCGATGACCTCCGAGAGGCGGCACCACCCATACTCCTCAGGCCGGGGCGCGGCCAGGCCAAGGCTGGACTGGGTGAGGGTCTGATGGACCCTCAGCAGGCTCTCCTGACCCTGTTGCAGCGAGGCCATCATACGCTCTGGAGGCCAGTCCTTCATTGCTAGCTCCAACGAGCCCAGCAGATAGGCGATCTCGTTCCCCATCTGGTGCGCGAAGGCCCGTGCCAGGCGCTCCATGGGCGCCAGGGCGAGCGCGGTCGTGGAATGCTGGTCCCAGGTCTTCTCGGTCACGGACGCTCCTACGAAGCTTGTTCGCCAGCCACAAGGCACAGCCTGCTCCGTGGCACTGGGACACACTCAAACCTGCCTGCCGCAGGCAGGCAGGACACGGCAGCTTCCCAGTCGGCAGCCCCATGGTAGCCGAGTCAGACCGCCAAAACAAGGAAAATTGTACTCTCGCGGGAAGTGCTTGCGGCCAGGAAGTCAACCGCGACCAGCGGGCGGTTGACCGACTCCCTGCCGCAGGCCGCAGGCGGTGGTATGGCGCTTTACTGCTCCGCAGGTTGCAAGTATGATACGCAGGTTACCCTCCAGCAGTTGCTCCTCAGGACAACCGCGAGGTAGCCGCGGGCCTGTTGGCAGGCCCGGCTAGCGATGCCGCGCAAGGTGAGCCAGCTACCGGCCGTCGAGGCGGAGATGAGCACAGGACGAGTAGGCCTGGAGGACGGGGGGGTGCTCCGGATGGCGAGCGCCATCAGGAGCGGGCTCCATCGCGCCAGCCAGCAACTGCTGGCTACGCCCACCCGGCAGGCCGATGCGGCCCTGGGCGACCTGGTGAGCACGGCCCTGGCCGAGTTGCCCTGCGCCTGGGCGCTCATTACCGGGCAGGATGAAGAAGTGCGGGTCCGGGTAGACCGGGGGCTGGCCACGCTCGGCGCTCCGGATCAGGAGTGGTACTTCCTGCTCCAGGCCGTGAGCAAGGCGGGCACGGTGTGGGCAGGGCAGGTCCCTGGTGGGCACGGCATTATCAAAGGCTCTGCGCACCTCTGGTACGGCGCGGTGCTCCTGCCGGGACCTTCGCGGCTGGTCGCGGTGGCCGCCGCAGATGAGCCGCTGCGTGACACCGCCCTTGCTGCCCTGCTCGGCCTCGCGGGGCTGATCACCGCCTACCAGGGGAGCCGCGGCGGCAGTGGCCAGAGCCTCACTGCGGGGGAGCTGTTCGCAGACCTGGGCGCGGACCGGCTGGCTGCTCGCGGTAACCAGAGCATCGAGACCCTGGCCAGGGAGCACCTTCAGGCGTTCCAACGGCACGTTCCCTTCGACTTCGCCGCGCTCTTTTCCGTCCATGGCAGCCAGGCAGTGCTCAGCGCGGTGCTGGACTCCCAGGAGGGGCCAGGCCTGGGCAGCCCAGTGGTCCCGCTGGGCGCCTCGCCGCTGCTCCAGGTGGCGGTGGCCACCCAGCGCTATCTGACGCTACGTGATGTGGAGAGCCATCCCCATTGGAGCGCGCTTCCCTTCGTCGCCCCGCATGTCAGGACCGCCGTGGTCCTGCCTGCCATCCTGGGAGACCAGACGCCGGGCGTCGTGCTACTGGGATGGCGCGCGCCCGCCGACGTGGCGCAGGTGGACCTGCAGCTCGCGGCAGGCTTTGGCCGTTGGCTGGCTGCGGTGCTGCTGCACGCCCGAGGGCTGGCCGCCGACCAGGCGGTGGCGATGCTGTCGCTCACCGTCCCCGTGGCAGATGCGCCAGCGGGGGAGCTGGGAAGCCCGTCGCTTTTGGGCAGCTTTCTGGGGAGCGTACGGCAGCTCATGGCGTGCGACGGCGTGGCCGTGTGCGCCTGGCGCGACGGGCGGCCCCACCTGGAGGCAGCGCTGGGCATGACCCTGTCCGAGGATGCGCCCAAAGGCCCAGCGCCGCCCCGGGGCGACCCCTTTGTGGTGACGCCCGGCGTGCCCAGGTGGGTGAACATCGGGCAGGCGGCCTGCACCCCCGTTCTTACCGAGACTGGCGAGACCCCGGCAGCGCTCCTGCTTATCCCCCTGGCTGAGGACGAAGGGTTCCTGCGGTCCATCGTGCTGGCCTACCAGGACCCCCGCTGGCCCACGGCCGAGCGCTTTGCCCTGGCGGAGGGCGTCGGCCGCTACACGCTCTCCCTGCTCCACGGCGACAGGCTTACGGACCAGCTTTTCCGGCGCTACCGGCTGCAGGCCCAACTCCAGGAGCTCGACGGCTTGGAGGCGGCAATCGCTACCGTGAGCGACGAAGTGGAGCGGCGGCTGCGCCCTGTTGTTGATGCGCTGCAGCGGCTGCAGACGGTCCCAGGCATCGGGGAGCGCACCGCACAGCTGCTGCTGACAGAGATAGGAGCGGACATGAGCCGGTTTGGGAGTGCCGCCCACCTCGCCTCCTGGGCAGGGCTGTGTCCTGGGAACCACGAGAGTGCCGGCAAGCGCACGAGCGGGCGCACCCGCAAGGGCAGCCCATGGCTCCGCACCGGCCTGGTCGAAGCGGCACGCGCCGCCAGCCACACCCAGGGCTACCTGGCCGCCGAGTACCACCGGCTGGCAGCCCGGCGCGGGGCTCAGCGTGCCGCACTGGCCGTGGCCCACAGCCTACTGGTTATCTGCTACTTCCTGCTGCGAGATGGTCGCACCTACGAGGACCTGGGAGGCACGTACTTTGAGGAGCGCAACAAAGAGGCCGTCCAACGACGCCTGGTTCGCCGCCTCGAGGCGCTAGGCTGCAAGGTCCATCTTGAACCCGCTGCCTGAGGCTATTTTCAAGGCAGTTACATTGTAAGGACTGCCCCAAGTCCCAAACTCGTTGTTTATGCTCGTAGGAGAGAATGGGCTACCGTAGTGGCCAAACTCATTCACGATTGAGTTGGTCGCGAAACAGTTTGAGGATACGTCTCGCAAGTACTGTGTATACTCAATGCGATCATCCGCCTCAACTAAGTATGTACTGCCGTCCAGGAAAGCGAAGCTGAGGGCTATGCCACTAGCGGGCCGTTGCACTCGCTCTTGGCGTAGGCGTTGATGTTTTTGTAGGCGTTCTTGTAGCTGTCGGCGTAGGCGTCGCAGTTGGCGTTGGAGCAGCGGTGGTGACGGTCACACTGCCTGAGCGGACAACCGTCCCGAATACAGCGAGGTCAAGTTGATAAGTGCCTGGGGGTATGGCAGAGCCGCCGAGCGTGTAAATGGATTCCCAAGTACAGCCGGACGGCCCCTCGAGGGTGTAGGGATCGCTGGGCCCTGCAACCCGCCTACCATTCTGATACCAGGTGCTGGTGAACAGTCCTCCTCCCGTGTAATCATAACGAGCATAGAGCTTGCTACCGACGTTACTGAGAGTGGTTCCCGTGCCGCTCAAGAGACAGCGCGTAGCGTCAGCAACACCAGTTCCGAAGGTAATGGTGCCAAACGTTAACGGGGCCGTAGGCGTAGGGGTGCGGGTTGGAGTAGCTGTCGGCGCAGTCCGCGCAGCGATGACGAAGCTGGCCTGGCGCGCTACCTGGCTGTTAACGACTAGCTCAAGCTTGTAGGTGCCCGGTAGCAGAGGGCTAGTGCTAGTCCCGTAAATAAAAGAGTAAGCACAACCGGAGGGGCCTTCTTCTTGGAGCACCCGTGATGCAACCATTTCCCCATTCACGTACCAGTTTCGGGTGTAGTATCCCGCGCCAGTGTAATCGTGGCGATAGTACACACGGTTGGTGCCCGCTGGGAACGTGCTGCCAATTCTGGCAAGCTCGCAGGCGGCCTCGTTGGGTCCCAAACCAGTGCCAAAGGCAATAGAGCCAAAGGTCAATGCAGTGAAGGTGGGAGGAGGCGTCGGTGTCCTGGTCGGTATGGCTATTGGGGAACCCTCGCCCAAGGCCAACGCTACGGCCGCCGCGGCGTCAATCCGGCCATAGCCATATTGGTCGTCCTTCCCAGGAGGGCCCAGGTCGACGGCGGAGCGCTTGACAATATCTGCTACTTGAACTCCGGTGAGTTCTGGTTTTACGGATAGGATGAGCGCTGCAAGTCCGGAAACGTGGGGGGCGGCCATCGAGGTGCCAGCATTGTAGGTGTAGCCATCACGAAAATCGCAGTTGGCTTCCCGCCAGCAAGTGCTCAAGATGCCACCAGGTCCGTCTGAGGTTCCTCCTGGAGCCGCTATCTGGACATATAAACCATAAGTTGAGTAGCTTGCTCGCTGGTCGTCTGAACCGGTGGCCGCAACGGCCAGCACTCCAGGAAATGCGGCGGGATACTCGGCCGGACTTAATGTTTTGCAACCGTTGTCGATGTAGCTACGAGGGTCTCCACAGTTTCCCGCGGATGCGACTACGGCGACGCCTTTGCTCAGAGCATAGTTCACTGCTTGTTCTTGGGCAGTGGAGGAGTATGACCCCCCTAAGCTAAGGTTTATGACTTTAGCGCCACGATTCACCGCGTACTCGATTCCTCTAGCCGTGCAGAAGTTGTCTGCATTACCCTTCCAATTCGCAACTTTGACCGGCATGATTCTCACGTTCCACGCAACACCAGCGACGCCCACACCATTGTTACCTTTTGCGTTGATGGTGCCGGCTACATGGGTTCCATGTCCGTTGTCGTCTTGAGGTGTAGCTGCACCGGGGACGCAGCTATCACCTACGATTAAGCCGGTAGCCAGGTCAGGATGCCAGGGGTCTACGCCCGAATCGAGCACCGCAACAAGTATGTTAGCATTTCCGGTAGTCTTCCTCCATGCGGCCAGAGCATTGATCTTTTGTAGGTTCCATTGGCGCGAATAACCAGGGTCGTTAGGCGTGGCTCCTGAGAAGCCAGAGGGAGTTGCCTGAGGAGTAGGTATTGACGTCGCAGAAGCGATAGGCGCTGACACAGCTGTCGGCGTTACTTGACTTCCAAAGCTTCCCACCGTGAATGAGCCAGACCGAACAACGAAGCCATCCACTACAAGGTCCAGCCTGTAAGCGCCGTCCAACAATCCAACAGGGGGAGGAAAGCCTGAAATGCTTACGACAGTACACCCAGCTGGACCCGCTAGAAAACCCTCGCCACTCTGGAATAACCTACCATCCAGGTAGCGCAGTCCTGAGAACGTTCCTGCGCCTGTGTAGTCAACGCGGGCCTGAACGTAACTGGTACTCGGAGGGAATGAGGTCGTGGCATCGCGGGCGCGACAACCATCGGCGGGGCCGCTGATATTGGCAGAAGTGGCAAAGGTAATAGGGCCGAATATCAGCCGGCCAGGAGGCGCTGCTGTTGGGGTTGGAGTAGGTGCGGGAGAGCCAGTTGTCGTTTGGAAACTCCAGGTCGGCGACCAGGCTGCTGGCTTGCCGTCCCCCTGCACCCTCGGACGGACCCGCCAATAGTAGGTTTGGCCCGTGGTTAAGAATCCACCAGGAACCGCGTAAGTGTTTTGGGGATTTGTTGCACCGCCGTGGAGAAGTACCCAAATAACGAAGGCCGTCGCTGTGGCTGGATCAGCGTTGAAGCTTGGATCGGGGCTAAGCTGGAGTTCATAGTAAAAACTACGACTGTTGTCAGTCCATCGAACTAGTGGTGTTAGTGAGGGGACTACCATCCCTGGGGTTGGATAAAGGGGGGCGATAGAGGAAGCGAAGGCTGGTGGCGTCCGAAATCTCCATACGGCTGACCAGGGCCCCCAGCGGGGGTCGTCTTCTTGGACTAAGGTTTCTGCGTCGCTGGCTCTGACTCGCCACGTGTAGGTCATATCAGGTAGAAGGCCGTACCATTCTGGAGGTGGCGGGATCGTAAAGCTGTTATCTGCGCCCAGAATCAGGTTAACTCCAGCACCATCATTGTTAGCCGGAGCGACTGTGAGTTGGACAACCTTGGCGCTCGGAGGGTTGTTCCAGAGTAACAGCGGCTTAAAATCAGTGGCCGTGCCGCCATCAGGCGGCGATAGCAATTGAGGCGAGCCAATAACGGCTGGCGGGCTCTGGGGAACAACATGAAGCCGCTGGTAGAAGTTGGGCTCAACATAAGCCACTCCTGAAACTTGTCGGAGTAGAGCGATGTATTTGTCCTCCTCACCCACAGGGACTGTGACCTTGTGGACGTTAAACTGGGGGAGCGTATCCAACAGATTGACACCCTGCCCAACGAACAAAGCTTGGAACTGCTGCCAGGTGCGCCCCCTGGTTAGACCCACGAGTAACACTCCAGGCTCGAATTCATCACGCCACTTCTGTGAGAGGTCTTGCGCCGCGGTGCGGTCATTTGGTGCGTCGACCCTTTCGCTGAGATCGTTTAGATTGCTGAGGCCAGCAGTCTCAGCAGGTAAAGAGCTACTTGCCAAGCCGAGCGCAGAATGACTGAAAGGCAGCTTTGTGCCTTCGCCTTGCGTTTGTTGCTCAGGGGGATAGAGTACAGATTCCTTAAACCCTTGGCGCAGTGTGCCGGTAACGAGTGGGTGGGCGGAGGACGGTTCGGGATACTGGTTTGTGGCATCGCTACTGCTGGTAGTAGCCAGAATCGCTCCTACCATGCTGACAACTATCCATAAATACAGCCTTGGATTCATCATTTCCAGCCAATTGCGAAGGGACTGTCATGAACCTAACGGTGACGAGAACGAGGATTAACGGGTTATCTGCGGCTTCATCACTAGAAAGCGCCCCCTGGTGGCAGAATACGAGCCTTGCTAGAGAACTCACTATCCCTGTCAGAGGCCACTCAGGGCACGGATGGCCGTACCCCTGCTTCTGACAGGTTTTCCCCTCACTTGATGAGGGTAGTTGCCTTTATGAGTTCTCTCGCAGCGGAAGTATAGCATCTAGGGCAGTGTCTAGCTACGAAGCGAAGTCTCAATGAAGGAACTTAACCCGCCGGTACAATACATGCGGGCTGAGGGTTCCCAGCAAGGGGCAGGAAATCGCCCAGGTGAGGGGCAAAGGGGAAAGGGCCAGTGGCCCGCAAATCAGACCTCTCCCTATGAGGTAGTGTCGCTAGGAAAGCACGGCCAACCGTAATTCTCCTAGTCCTAAAGTACGTGCGGCCACTGGTCCGGGTTCGGCGGTTCCTGCCCCGTGGGGACCCCTGTCGCCAGTCAAACTAACTTACCCCCATGACGACGGGAGACAACGACGGCCCGTTGCTCAGGGCCGACGGCGCAGGGGGCAAGCGGCAAGGTGGATACCGGCCCGAAGGGTGCCGCTGCCCCCGAAGTGAGATGGGCGCGAGGCGGCGGACGGGCGGGCAACGAGCGCTACCTTATCGAAAAGAACGACGACACTTGGGGGATGGCGCGGGCGCGCCTGTACGCGACGAACAGCCTGCGCCGGGCGGAGCGAAGCGGAGAGTAACGGGACTGGGTGCTTCCACGGGTCGTGGGTATTCTGGCGTCCAACTATGCGGGTGCCCGCTGAGGCGGTGGGCGCGAGCGAGGTTAGCTTGCTAGCTGAGCTGGCGCAGGTGGCGGTGGGGGCACAGCAGGTGACCTCGGCCTCGCAGCAGATCTCCGCCGGCAGCCAGTCCCTCTCCCAGGGGGCCTCGGAGCAGGCCAGCACCCTGGAAGAGGTGGCGTCTAACCTCCAGGAGCTGGCGGCCACCTCCAAGCAGAACGCGTCGTCGGCCAAGGAGGCCAGGGCGGTATCGGAGGAGAACCAGCAGACGGCGGCGCGCGGGATGGAGAGCATGCGGCGGCTGTCAGAGGCCATTGCCAAGATCAAAGCCTCCTCGGACGAGACGGCGAAGATTGTGAAGACCATCGAAGAGATCGCGTTCCAGACGAACCTGCTGGCGCTGAATGCGGCGGTGGAGGCGGCGCGGGCGGGGGATGCGGGGAAGGGGTTTGCGGTGGTGGCCGAGGAGGTGCGGAACCTGGCGATGCGGAGTGCGGAGGCGGCCCGCAACACGGCGAACCTGATCGAGGGGTCGGTGAAGAACGCCGAGGAGGGGGTGGCCGTCAACGAGGAGGTGTTGCGGAACCTGGAGGAGATCCGGGAGCGGGTGAACCGGGTGAGCGAGTCGATTGCGGCGATAGCGCAGTCATCGGACGAGCAGAGCCAGGGGGTGGACCAGGTGAACGTAGCGGTGGAGCAGATGAACCAGGTAACGCAGCAGACGGCGGCGAATGCGGAGGAGTCGGCGAGTGCGGCGGAGGAGTTATCGGGGCAGGCGGAGGAGATGCTGAACATGGTGGGGAGCTTTGAGCTGACGGAGGCGGCGGGACGTGGGAGCGTGAAGACGCCGGGCCGGTCAGGGGTCCCGATGCCGGTGCAGCGGGGGCGGGTGGAGAAGGCGCCGGCGCCGGTGGGAGGACAGAGCAAAGGCAAGGGGAATGGCTACGCCCGGACGCCTGGGCCGGCGAAGCTGATCCCCCTGGACCGGGAGGACGACCTGGGCGTCCTGCATAGCTTCTAGAGGAGAGACGGGCCGTAGCGTCTCCCAGCGATGGCCACGCTCCGGCCCCACTGGCCTACTGGGATAACCCAGGCGGACCTGCGCCGACAGGCGCTTCAGGAAAGCCGCCGATGTAGTCGGGCATAGCCCGTCCAAGGAATTGCCATCATGCTTGCCCCCCTCTTGCCTGCACAACTGACCCGTGACCAGTTCCAGCAGATCAGCCAACTGGTGTACGAGAAGTGTGGTATCACCCTGTTTCAGGGTAAGGAAGACCTGGTCAAGGCCCGGCTGGGCAAACGGTTGCGGGCCTTGGACGTGGCCAGCTACGCGGCGTATCTGGACTACCTGGAACAGGACAAGTCTGGGCAGGAGTTGCACCAGCTCATCGATGCGGTCACCACCAACACCACCAGCTTCTTTCGGGAAGCGCAGCACTTCGAGTACCTGCGGGGCCAGATCTTGCCCGCCAAGAAGGCGACGGTAACCGGCATGCGGTTTTGGAGCGCGGGCTGCTCATCGGGAGAGGAGCCCTACTCCCTGGCTATCGCGCTCCAGGAGGCGCTGCCTGTCGGGGCCTCTCGCGATGTGCGCATCTTGGCCACGGACATCTCGGGGGCCGTTCTGGCCAGGGCCCGGATGGCGCAGTATCACGAAGTCGTCCTGCGGGGCCTGGCGCCGTCGCTGGTTGATCACTACTTCTCCGCCTCCGGCGCTTCGCCCGATCAGGTCTATCGTGTGAAGGAGGTCGTCCGGAGGATGGTCCAGTTCGCTCAGCTCAACCTGATGGATAGCTGGCCTATGCAGGGACCCTTCGACGTGATCTTCTGCCGCAACGTCATGATCTACTTCGACCAGGCCACCCGCGCCCGCCTGATCCAGCGGTTCTGGGACCTCCTGGAACCCGGTGGGCACCTCTTCGTGGGCCACTCGGAGAGCCTCAACGGCCTCTCCCATCGGTTCCGGTACGTCCGGCCCGCCATCTACGTAAAGCAAGCGCTGTAGAAACACTCGGAGCGGTCTGGAAACACATGATCACTGTAGGCGTAGCCGACATGAAGATATCCACCAATCGGGATGTCACTTTGGCCACCTATGCCCTGGGGAGCTGCCTGGGTATCAGCCTCTTCGACCCGGTGGCCGGCGTGGGCGGGCTGCTGCATGTCATGCTGCCCGTTTCTACCCTGAACCCCCAGAAGGCCCAGGAGAATCCCTATATGTTCGTGGATACCGGCCTTCCCCGTTTCTTCCAGGAGTGCTACAAAGCCGGCGCCCGGAAGGAGCGGCTGGTAGTCAAGGTGGCGGGGGGCGCCTCTATCAACCGTAGCGAACAAGACGACTATTTTCAGATAGGCAGGAGGAACTTTGTGGTGCTCCGCAAGCTGCTGTGGAAAAACGAGGTCCTCCTGCGTACCGAGGACGTTGGAGGCACGGTCTCCCGCACCATGTACCTGGAGCTGGTCAGCGGCGCCGTGACCCTCTCCCACAACGGGCAGACCTGGACCCTGTAGGCCCAGACCCGGAGAGTCGCAAAAGAGAGGCTGGTTATGGCGCTCACGGTGCTGATAGTGGACGACAGCGCGGTCATCAGAAAGATGATCATTCGCTCGCTGCGCCTCAGCGGCTGTGCCGTTGATTGCATCCTGGAAGCTGCAAACGGGGCGGAAGCCCTCCAGGTGCTGGACGACCAGGAGGTCGATCTGGTGCTGGCGGACCTCAACATGCCTGTGCTGAGCGGGGAGGAGATGATCCATCGGGCCCGCCAGAACCCCAAAACCGCAACGGTGCCCATCATCGTGGTCTCCACCGAAGGCAGCGAGACCCGCAGGGCGAACCTCGCGGCGCTGGGGACTGGCTTTGTGCGTAAACCTTTCAGCCCTGAAGTCCTGGGCGCCGCGGTGCGGGAGACGCTGGGGGGCCGCGATGGATGACCGGCTAGCGGTGGAGCTCCTGAGGGCCACGGCCAGCACCTTCGAGGACCTCTGCTTCATGTTCCTGGTGTCGGAACCGGAGGAGGGCAGCGCTCCCATCAGGCCCCGGGCCGTGGCCCAGGTGCTGTTTCGCGGGCCTCTGGATGGCCGGCTCACGGTGCAGGTGGACCGCGCCGTGCTGCGGTCCATCGCGGTGAACATGCTGGGTGACGAGGAAGCCCCTTCTTCTGCCCAGCAGCGCGATGCCCTGGGGGAGCTGGCCAATGTGATCTGCGGCCATCTGTTGCCCAGGGTGACCTCGCCGCTGGAGGTCTTCCAGATGGGCGCCCCGCGGGTGCGGGAGCTGCGGGCTTCCGCTCCCGACGGAGGTGACCCGCCCGCGGCCGCGGTACAGGTGCTCCTGGATGAAGGGCCAGCCGAAGTCCGGCTCTTTCTCGACGCGAAGCCTCGGAAGGTCAGGCCAAGCGCATGATCCGCGTGCTGATAGTGGACGACTCCGCCATAGTACGGCGCGTGCTGGTAGACCAGCTCTCACGTTATCCGGATATCCAGGTGGTGGGCACCGCGGGAGACCCCTACGAGGCCCGGGACAAGATCGTGGAGCTGGAGCCCCAGGTGCTCACCCTGGACCTGGAGATGCCCAAGATGGACGGTCTGAGCTTTCTGGAGCGACTCATGAAGTACCATCCGCTGCCCGTCGTGGTGGTGAGCTCCCTCACACCCCGCAACAGCACCCATGCGGTGCAGTCGCTGGCGCTGGGCGCAATGGATGTGGTCTGCAAGCCGGGATCCACCCGGATTGCGGCCGAGACGACCCAGGAACTGGCCGGGGCCATCCGGACGGCCGCGCGGGCCACGGTGGGCAACGGCGTCTCAAGACCAGCGCCAGGGAGCGTAGCTGCTCCGCCGCCGCCCCAGGGCGAGTTCCGGAGGGATCAGCCACCCAGGGTCCTGGCCATCGGCGCGTCCACGGGTGGCGTGCGGGCCATAGAAGAGGTGCTGGCCGGCTTGCCGGGCGACACGCCGGGCGTCCTCATCGTGCAGCACATGCCCCAGCACTTCACCAGAGCCTTTGCCGAGCGCCTCAACCGGTTGTACCCCATGGAGGTACGGGAAGCGCGGGAAGGAGATGTGGTGCGGCCGGGAACTGTGCTCATCGCGCCCGGCGGACGGCATCTGGTGCTGACTCGGGACCGCGGCCACACCTTCAGCGCGCAGCTCACGGACTCCCCCCCCGTCCAGTACCAGCGCCCCAGCGTGGATGTGCTCTTTCACTCCGTCGCGCGTACGGCGGGCAAGGATGCTGTTGGGGTGCTGCTCACCGGCATGGGGGCGGATGGCGCGGAGGGCTTGCGGGCTATGCGGGACAGCGGCGCCCATACCGTGGCGGAGGCAGAGCAGAGCTGCGTCGTCTTTGGTATGCCCAAAGAGGCCATCGAGCTGGGGGCCGCCAGAGAGGTCCTGCCACTGCGCCAGATCGCCCCGGCCATCTTGCGGGCCCTGCGACGTCCGATGGGCCAAGATGCCTAGTCGACACCGGAAGGAGCTTGGCGCCGTGCAGGATAGCCTCGAATTCACCGAGCTGTTGCGGGCCATTGCGGAGGACCTCCGCAGCCTGGCGCCCGAGGACCAGGACAGGCTGGACGACCTGGGTGACGCGCTGCGAGACGCCGTGGTCATCGCGCCCGAAGAGGTGCTGGGGCTGGCCCAGCTCCTCATCCTAGTACGGAGCGCGCTCCAGGCGCCGGAGTCTACCCCTGAAGAAGTGCGGGTCCGGCTCATCGAAGCTTCGGCCGCGGCCTTGGAGATGGCCCTCCAGGCCCTGTCGCAGCCGGGGAGTGCCGCGGCGTCGCAGCAGGTGGAGGCTGCCGCACAGACGCTGGAGGCGGCGCTGCGTAGCATCTACGGCAGCGAGGAGGAGGAGAGTGACCAGGAGCGGCCCTTCGACCTGTTGCCGGCCGACCAGGACCCTGAGCTGATGGGGGAGTTTATCACCGAGTGCCGGGAGTACATCCAGGGCGCCGAGGCCGCGCTGCTCTCCCTGGAGCAAGACCCCCAGGACACCGAAGCCATCAACACGGTCTTCCGCGCCTTTCACACCATCAAGGGCACCGCGGCCTTCGTGGGCGTCACGCCGGTGTCGGAGCTGGCGCACCACGCGGAATCGCTGCTCAGCCGCATCCGGGATGGGGAGGTCCACTTCGGCGGCGGCTACGCCGACCTCTCTCTGCGCGCCGCCGACGGGTTGAAGGACCTGTTCCAGATGCTGGAAGATGCCCTGGCGGGGCAGCCCCAGACCAAGCCCGACTACTTTGACGGGCTGCTGCGGACCCTGGCCCAGCCTGAAGCCTATGGCATCTCC
This sequence comes from Chloroflexota bacterium, assembly GCA_016190485.1. Classification (GTDB taxonomy): domain Bacteria; phylum Chloroflexota; class Dehalococcoidia; order SHYD01; family SHYD01; genus JACPQN01. Next base: position 32,851 of record JACPQN010000020.1, on the reverse strand, counting down.
GGCGATGCAGGCAGCCCGGAGGCCGGCGCCTCCCTGCTGGCCGACATCGCAGGGGGGCAGGATGCGCCACGCCGGGAAGAAGAGGAAAGGGGCGCGGCCGACGCTGCGCCGGAGCAGGGCGGGCGCGGTCCGCGCCGCCTGGCCAGCGCAGAGCCCGCCGGCGAGGCCTCGGTGCGGGTGCGGACCGAGCGGCTCGACCGCCTCATTGACACCGTGGGCGAGCTGGTCATAGCGCACTCCATGGTAGACCAGGACAAGACCGTGGTGGCCGGCCGCCACTTCGACCTGCAACGTAAGGTGACCCACCTGGGCAAGATCGTGCGAGAGCTACAGGGTCTCAGCATGTCCATGCGCATGGTCCCCCTGAAGGCCACCTTTCAAAAGATGCAACGGCTGGTCCGAGACCTGGCCCACAAGAGCGGCAAACAGGTGCAGCTTATCACCGAAGGGGAGGAGACGGAGATCGACAAGAACATGGTCGACGTCATCACCGACCCCCTGGTGCATATGATCCGCAACGCAGTGGACCATGGCATCGAGCCTCCTGATGTGCGGGCGCAGAAGGGCAAGCCTCGGACGGGCACGCTGCGTCTCAGAGCCTACCACGCCGAGGGCAACGTGATGGTGCAGATAGCGGACGACGGCAAGGGGCTGGACCGGGCCAGGATCCTGGAAAAAGCCGTGGCCAAGGGGCTGCTGGAGTCCGACGCAGGTGTCTCCGACAGCGAGCTCCTGAGTCTGATCTTCGTCCCCGGTTTCTCCACCGCTGAGCAGGTGACTGCGGTCTCGGGCCGTGGCGTGGGGATGGACGTGGTCAGACGCAACGTGGACGCGATCGGCGGCCACATCGACGTGGCGTCCAGGCCGGACCAGGGGTCTACCTTCACGCTGCGCCTGCCCCTCACCCTGGCTGTCACCGATGGCATGCTGGTGAACGTGGGCGGCGAGCGCTATATCATTCCCACGGTCAACATTTACATGACCATCCGGCCCCAGAGGTACGCGGTCTCCACCGTGGCCGGGCGGGGCGAGATGGTCATGCTGCGGGGAGAGCTGCTGCCCCTGGTGCGGCTGCACCGGCTCTTTGGGGTGGAGGGCGCAGTGGAAGACCCCACGGAAGGGTTATTGGTCATCGTGGACGATGACGCCCGGCGGCGCTGCGCCTTGCTGGTGGATGCTCTCCTGGGTCAGCAGCAGGTGGTAGCCAAGCCTCTCAGCGAAGGGATCGGGAAGGTGCAGGGGGTGGCCGGCGCCGCCATCCTGGGAGACGGCCGGGTGGGCCTGATCCTGGATACAGCGGGCACCGCTGCCCTGGCAAAGCAGGCTCCAGTTCCGGTGGAGCAGGAGGCGGGGCAACTGGTGAGGGTGTAGTGGTGATACCACGAGCACAGGTCTGGGATATTTTGGATAGGAGGGACCATCATGAGTGACAAGGCAGGGGCCGTAGCGACTCGGGTCGAGCCGGAACGGACTACCCGGGAGGGGTCGACACGCGCCGGCGATCGGGGCGGTAAGTTCCTCACCTTTTTCCTGGATAACGAGGAGTACGGCCTGAAGATCCTCAAGGTGCAGGAGATCTTCGGGATGATGCCGGTCACCCCGGTGCCGCGCACCCCGCAGTTTATCCTGGGCGTCATCAACTTGCGGGGCAAGGTGATCCCCGTCATGGATCTGCGGCTCAAGTTCGGCATGGCGGCCAAGGCCCAGACGGAAGAGACCTGCATCATCGTGGTGCAGGCGCAGGGTCTGGAGATGGGCGTGGTGGTGGACAAGGTCTCCGAGGTGCTGGACATCCCGGAGGGAGACATCGAAGACGCGCCCTCCTTTGGCGCCCAGGTGAACACCGACTTTCTGCTGGGCATCGGCAAGTCCGACGGCAAGGTCAAGCTGCTGCTGGACATCGACCGGGTGCTGGCCACGGAGGACGTGCTGCTCATAGACACCCTGCGCCAGGGCGTGCCGGGGGACGCTGGGGCTAGGGCGGCCTAGCGAGCCGAGAGGGGTGGGTATGGCCTGCGAACAGCCACAGAGTCGCCCGGCGCTCGGCCAGGGCCGGGCTAGAGGATGACGCCCGTTGCCTAGCGGCCAGCTATCCCAGCAGGATATCGATGCCCTCCTCTCTCGCATGGGTCCCAAGGAGGAGGAGGCCGCACGGCCTTCCACCGAAGTCCTGGTCAAGCCCTATGACTTCTTTCACCCGGACAAGTTCTCCAAGGACCACCTCAATGGGCTACAGATCATTTTTGATACCTTTGCCCGTCTGGTGGGCCCGACGCTCTCCTCCCTGATGCGGGGCCAGGTGCAGGTGCGCCTCACCTCGGTGGAGCAGCTCTCCTACAGCGAGTATGTGGCGCAGCTACCCAACCCCACGGCCATCAGCCTCATCTCCGCCGAACCGCTGCCGGAGCGCTTCGTCCTGGAGATCAATCTGCCCGTCGCCTACGCTATGATCGATCGCCTGCTGGGCGGCAAAGGGGAAACGCCGCACCGGACCCGAGCGGTGACGGACATCGAGCAGTCCCTCTTCCGTCTCGTGGTCAGCAACCTTTTGCCCAGCTTTGCCCTGGCCTGGAACCCCGTGGTGGCCACGGAACCCCACCTGGAAGAGGCGATGTTCAACACCGCGTTCATCCCTTCGGCTGTATCGGGCACCGTGGCCGCCCTGGCGCTCCTCGAGATCGGCGTTTCCGGCGTCACCGGCACCATGAGCATCGCGATGCCCTACACGGTGTTGGAACCTGTGATGGGCCGCATCAATGCGCAGAAATGGTTGTCCGATACGCGGCGCTCCGGCCAGCAGCAGGAGGGCTTCTCTCCCCAGGAGCAGTTAGGGCGGGCCGTATTGCCGGTGACCGCCATCCTGGGGACCGCGGCGGTGAGCCTGGCCGAGCTGACCCGGCTCCAGCCCGGCCACATCATCCGCCTGGATTCCTATCCCGGCCAGTTCCTGCGGGTAGCCGTGGGGGGTTTGGAGCGTTTCAATGCGCTGCCAGGGGTAGTGGACAACCGGCTGGCCGTGCAGATCACCCAGGTGCTCGCGGAAGACGGTCTGTAATCGGCGAGCTAGACTCGATGGCAGATGAAATGGGTGCCCGCTTTCCCGCTCACCCTGAGCCTGGCGCTGCCCGGAGCGAGCGGTGATCTACCGGGCCAGCGCCTTCTCCCGCTGGATGACGGGGAGCGTCAGGAGGGCATGAGGCACCACCGCTACTCGTAGCCGTTGCCCCAGGCGCTGCTGGCAGATCTCCAGGGCCTCGTGCAGGTCGTCAGCAGGGATCATGTGGGCGGCGGCCACCTCGTCGGGGCAATCGGAACCCACGATGACCACGTCGCAGTGCTCTAGCACTTTGGCCATGACGAAGGCCCGCTGCTCGCCCGGTTTGTAACCGTGCCTCCGGGCCTCGTCCAGCACCTCCTGCATGGTGGTAGCGCTCTTGATCCGCTCGAAGAACCGCTTCTCCCCCACGCCCTGCCCCGCCCCCTCCTCACAACGCATGGGGATGATGATGATACCTCCCTTGCGCACTACCGGTTCCGGGGCGAAGACCAGGTAGCTGGCGGCCCGGGAGGCCTGGTACAGGTTGGCGTCCTTGGGGTAGCCGACGCCTGCCACCACCACGTCGAAATCGTGCTCGATGGGCACGACGTAGAGGCCTTTGGCGACCTCCACCAGGGCGTGGAAGGCCTCGATGGGGTGCCCCGCCTTCACAGCCACCACGTTCCCGTCGTCGTCCACCACCACGTTGATGATGAAGCGCAGGCCGACCCGCTGAGCGATCTCCGTGACCGCCTCATGGAAAGGGTTCCCCTCCAGGTTGCCCAGGCGCGTCTTGGGATGATCCAGGGCCCAGGGGAGATGGGTGTACTCGATGGTGGCTTCGCCGGCCACGCCGATGGCCACGGTCTTGCGGCCGCCGGAAAACCCCGCGTACTGGTGGGGCTCCACAATCCCCGTGGCCAGGAGCAGGTCGGCCTCATAAGCGATCTTGTTGGTCACGGCGGGCACGTCCCAGGCCACCTTGCCCAGGTCGACCAGCATCTCCGGGTTCTGAGGCTCGTGGTCTCGCACGGCATAGCGGGCCACGATAGCCTCTCCCAGCATGACCCGTCGCTCTTCCACGGTGGAGGCGCGGTGCATCCCCACGGCGATGAGGATGGTGATGTTCTGGTCCGGCACTCCGGCCCGCTCCAGCTCAGCCAGGAGGGGCGGCAACAGCTTGTCGTCGGGGCAGGAGCGGGTGATGTCCGTAACCGCGATGCAGACCTTGTCCGTGGGCCTGGCCAGGTCCCGCAGCCGGGGCGACGCGATGGGATGCTCCAGGGCGTTTCGGATCGCCCCGTCCAACGTTGCCCCAGTAAGGGGCGGCATGTACTTAGACTGCACCAGCGTGCCGTCCATTCCCTCCAGGAGGCGAAAGGTGATCTTCGCCTTGCTGTAGGGGACGGTATATTCCTGGGCCATGGCCCGCCTCCCTGGTGTGAATTGAGGAGTTTCTGGTTATTTTAGCACAAGGGAGGGGTGTTGCCCAAGTCACGCCGGTACGGGCAGGCGGGGAGGGCTCAGCCGGCACATAAGCTCCACGAAGGCGGAGACCAGGGGGTGAGGGCTGGTGGACTTGCGCACCATCAGCGAAGTGGGTAGGGTGACCCGGTGCCCCTCTGCCAGGGGGATATAAGCCAGGGACCCAAGAGACAGCTCGGTGCGGATGGCGCTGACGGGGAGGAAGGAGACTCCCAACCCCCGCTCGATCATCTTCTTGGTCCCCTCTACGCTGTCCAGGTTCATGGTCACCCGGGGGACAATGCCGGCCTCCCGGCACTCCCGGGTGATGAGCACGTAGTAGGTGGAATCCTTGTCATAGAGGATCAGCGGCTCTTGCGCAATCTCGGCGATGGCCACCGTGCGGCGTCGGGCCAGGGGGTGCTGGGGGTGCGTGACGAAGACGATCTCCTCGTCGTAGAGGTAGGTAGACTCGATCTCCGGGTGCACCAGGGTGCGCCCCACCCCCACCTGCACCTCCTCGTCCAGGACCATCTGGAGCACCTCGTGGGAGCGCCCCGTGGAGATGGAGACTTCCACGCCCGGGTACTCCTTGTGGAAGTGCTCCAGGTAGTCGGGCAGGACGTACGCGCCGATGACCCGGGCGGTGCCGATGCGCAGCTTGCCTTTGGACGGGCTCTGGGAGGACAGGATGGCTTCCCGCCCCTCCAGCAGCAGGCCGAGGCTGCGCTCGGCAAAGGGGAGGAAGGCCCGCCCCGCCTCGGTAAGGCGCACGCCCCGTCCCATGCGCTCGAAGAGGCGCTGGCTCACGTCGCGCTCCAGGGCTTGAATACGGGCGCTCAGTGTGGGCTGAGTCAACTCCATCACTTCCGCCGCCCGGCTCAGGCTGCCAAGCTCGGCCACTCGCAGGAAGGTCTCGATCTGGCTTAGCTCCATGACCCCCGACTCCGCTGACCACCTCCATAGAGATGATCTATATCCAGCATAACCCCCAGTAGGTTGCATTATACAGAAACCTCGTGCTACAGTCTAGGGGACTTTACAAAAACATTGATAGCTCGGCAAAAAAGGGGGGGGAACGCGCCGTCCCTTGCGCAGTCTCCCCCCGTGTAAACGGAGACGAGCGCGCTCTTTTTCCCGGAAGACGAGGCCTTATCCACACCCCGCTGTCGGAGGTGCGACGTGACGACTCAGATGAAGGATATCTACGAGATTGGTGAGGCGCCTCCCCTTGGCCATGTGCCAAAGCACATGTACGCTCAGACTATTCGACGTGAACGCTTTGGGGAGCCGAAAGACGCCTTCCAGATCGAGCAAGTAGACGTCCCCCCGCTGAAGCCCGACGAGGTGCTGGTCTACGTGATGGCCGCTGGCGTCAACTTCAACAACGTCTGGGCTGCCCTGGGGTCTCCGCTGGACGTGGTGCAGCTCCACGAGCGGGACGACCCGCCGGCCAGTTTTCATATCGGTGGCAGCGACGCCTCGGGCATCGTCTACGCCGTGGGCAGCGAGGCCCGCAACGTCAAGGTGGGGGACCACGTGGTCATCCACTGCGGTGTGTGGGAGCGCAACGACCCCCTGGTGCTCGCGGGCGGCGACCCCTGCCTCAGCGCCAGCATGCGCATCTGGGGCTACGAGACCAACTGGGGCAGCTTTGCCCAGTTCTGCAAGGCGCAGGACCACCAGTGCCTGCCCAAGGCGCCTCATCTGACCTGGGAGGCCTCCGCCGCGTCCATACTGGTGGGCGCCACCGCCTACCGCATGCTCACCGGCTGGCCCGAGCATGCCGTCCGCCCCGGCGACGTGGTGCTCATCTGGGGTGGCTCCGGTGGCCTGGGCTCCATCGCCATCCAGCTCGTGAAGCACTTCGGCGGGGTCCCCGTGGCCGTGGTATCCAGCGACGAGCGGGGCGAGTACTGCAAGAAGCTGGGGGCCAAGGGCTACATCAACCGCCGCAGCTTCGACCACTGGGGCATGATGCCCCACTGGAAGGATACCGAGGCCTACAACAGGTGGAGCCAGAGCGTGCGGGCCTTCGGGCGGGCCCTCTGGGAGGCGATAGGCGAGCGCAAGAACCCGCGCATCGTGTTTGAGCATCCCGGGGAGGACACTATTCCCACCTCCATCTTCGTGTGCGACACCGGCGGGATGGTGGTGATCTGCGCGGGCACCTCCGGCTACACCGCCACCGTGGACCTGCGCTACCTGTGGATGCGCCAGAAGCGGTTCCAGGGCTCTCACTTTGCCAACGACCAGCAGAGCGCTGCCTACAACGAGCTGCTGACCAAGGGAGCAGTAGACCCCTGCCTGGGCCAGGTTTTCTCTTTCCAGGAGGTCGGGCAGGCCCACCAGCTCATGCACGAGAACCGGGCTTCCGGTGGCAACATGGTCTGTATGGTGGGCGCGCCGCGCCAGGGCCTGACGGGCCTGCCCTAGCAGAGTCACGGCGAGAGGAGCGCAGGATGGCAGATGTCGGACTGAGTGTCAGCGTGGGGCAGAAGGTCACCTTTTCCAAACAGGTGACGGACCAGGACATCCGGGACTTCGCCCGGGTATCGGGCGACGTCCAACCCATTCACCTGGATGAGGCCTACGCCACCCGCACCCGCTTCGGCCACCGGGTGGCCCACGGCGTGCTGACCCTCAGCATCGTCTCGGCCGCCCTGGGCACCAAGCTGGCCGGCCCCAACGAGAGCGTGGTCTACCTGAGCCAGAACCTGCGCTTCACCCGTCCCGTCTTCGTGAACGACACGATCACCGCCAGCCTGGAGGTCACCGCGGTGGACCCGGAGCGCCGCAGGGTGACGGTGAGCACCACCTGCGTCAACCAGAGGGACGAGCAGCTTATGACCGGTGAGGCCGTGGTGCTGCTGGACGCCTATCCCTACGTCGCCCCCTAGCATACAGCGGGCCACCCCATGGAGTTCATCCGCAGCCTGCTCTTTGTCCCCGGAGTCCGCCAGCGCTTCATCGAGCGCGCGCCCAGCTCCGGGGCCGACGCGGTGTGTCTGGACCTGGAAGACTCGGTGCCACCGGCGGAGAAGGCCAGCGCCCGGGAGATGGTGCGGAGCGCCATCCCCACCATGCCCCGCACCGGCTACCGGCTGGTGGTGCGGGTCAACGGGCTGGACACCGGCCTGCTGGAGGCGGACCTGGAGGCGGTGGTCGGTGATGGCCTGGACGCCGTCAGCCTGCCCAAGTGCCACTCGGTGGAGGTGCTGCGGCAGGTAGCCGCCTATCTCACCTTTCTGGAGCAGACCCGGGGGCAGGCCGCCGGCCACGTCAAGCTCCTCCCCTGGATCGAGTCGCCCCAGGCCCTGCTGCACGCCGAGGAGATCCTGCGGGCGTCCCCCAGGGTGATCGGCGCCTCGCTGGGCGCGGAGGACTACGCCAACAGCATGGGGGTCATGCGCACCAAGGGCGGCAAGGAGGTGGAGTGGGCACGCTACGCCCTGGCCATCGCCTGCGCCGCAGCGGGGGTGCTGGCCCTGGACACCCCGGAGATGGACTTTAGAGACCAGGAGCAGTTGGAGCGGGACGCCGCCTTCGCCCGCAGCATCGGCTTCCGGGGCAAGTACTGCATCCACCCGGACCAGGTGGCGGTGGTCAACCGCATCTTCTCACCCTCGGAGGAGGAGCTGGAGTTCGCCCGCAAGGTGGTGGTGGCCTACCGGGAGGGAGAGCGCCAGGGAGTGGGCGCGGTGGCCCTGGAGGGGACCGTGGTGGACTGGCCGGTCTACACCCGGGCCCTGGCCATCCTCCAGGCGCTGGAGCGCCAGCCCCAGAGCTGATACCAGAAGTACCCGAGGAGTCCCATGTACGTCATCGACGGCGGTCGCCGCTTTGTGATCCCCCGCACCGAGCTGACCTACCCCTGCCACCAGCTCCGGATGCACCAGAACGCTGCGGGCGCGCCGGTGGACCACGTAATGGCCGACTTCGAGGACGCCTGCCCCTACGAGTTCAAGGGCGAGGCCTCCCGCCAGACCATGGTAGAGGCCCTGAGCAGTATCGACTTCGGCCTGAAAGTCGTCACCATCCGGCCTAACAACATCAAGTCGAAATTCTTCCTGGGCGACCTGCAAGCCATCATGCTGGGTGCGCCCGACCGCTTCCACGGCATCATCCTCCCCAAGACCAACGGGCCGGAGGACATCGTCTATCTCGCCCGGCTGCTGGAGGACCTGGAGCAGCAGGGCGGCTGGACCACCCGGGTGCAGGTCGAGGCCCTGATCGAGACGCCCCTGGGCGTCGTCAACGCTTACCAGATCGCCACGGCATCGGACCGGATGGTGGGGCTGATCTTCGGCATCGCCGACTTCGCAGCAGCCCTGGGGGTCAACGAGAACGTGGCCAACCAGAACCAGAACTTTCACTACGCCAAGCAGGCCACGGTGGTGGCCGCCAAGGCCGCAGGTCTCCACGCCATCGACAACGCCTTCCTGACCCTTATCCGCCGCGACACGCCGGAGGATGAAGCGGCGAGGATACGGGAGGATCTGCGGCAGAAAAACATCGGCGCCCGGGACCTGGGGATGGACGGCGCCTGGGTGATCCACCCCCAGCAGGCGGAGATCGCCAACCAGGTCTTCACCCCGGACGACGAGCAGATCGCCAGGGCCAAGCTGACCCTGGAGTACTACCACAAGGCGGGCGGCGGTGCGCTGGTGGTGCCCGAGACGGGGGAGTTCCACGATGAGGCCACCATCAAGGGGCTGCTGATGCAGCTTGCCAAAGCGGTGCAGGCTGGGGTGCTGGATGCAGGCTGGCTCGGGGAGCAGGCCGCCAAGTCCGCCGCGGTGACAGGGTACGATATTCTGACGGCCATGGGGCGTCGCGGCTAAGAAGTATGCTTGAAACGAGAAACGTAACCAGGAAGCCGATGTGCCAACGATTCTCAGGAGTGGCCCCTATCGTGTCTATTTCCATAGCCACGAACCAAACGAGCCGGCGCACGTTCATGTTGATCGAGACAATCAGAGCGCAAAGTTCTGGTTGTCTCCAATCGCTCTCGCGCGAAATTTCGGCTTCAGCCCCTCAGAATTGCGAAGGATAGAGCAGTTGCTCAACGAGCATGAGGAAAGACTACGGGAGGCTTGGGATGCGAGGTTCGGACATTAACCCAGGCGAGCAGGTGAAGGACGTGCACCTCACCGAAGATACATTAAGCGTTGATCTTATGGATGGCCGCACCATCTCCGTGCCAATCGTGTGGTTTCCGCTCCTTCTTCATGCCACACCGGAACAGAGGGCTAACTGGAAAATAAGTGGCGGAGGTTATGGCATCCACTGGCCGGACATTGACGAAGACCTGAGCACGGAGGGCTTGCTGCGTGGCGCTCCGGCGGCGCACCGGTCGGCGCCTGTCCGGTAGAGCAAACTGGACGCCGAGTCGGCCGAGCAGCTCGCGTCACGGGAAAAGAGTTCTGGCTTTGAAGGAATGAGATATGCCCATTCGTGGTGAGCCCTTCGACAAGCTCGGGACAGGCTTGTCGAACCATGAACGGGGCCGAAGTAAAGAGGCGATCAACGTTTTACGTCTACATTCTCCATTGCTCAGACGGCTCATACTACGTGGGCCATACTGACAATCTTGAAAAGAGAATAGCGGAACACGACGCGGGCCTGGTTCCTGGATATACTCAAGGCCGAAAACCCGTTAGGCTTGTCTTCGCTGACTATTTTTCCACACGGATCGAAGCTCTTGAGCGGGAGAGGCAAATCAAGGGTTGGTCAAGGAGCAAGAAGGAAGCGCTTATTCAAGGAGACAGGGCCCGTATAAAACAGCTCGCAAGGGCTCGGCAACAATCCAGCACATCGGCGGGTGACGCAACAATAGGGTAATTACTGTGTAGCTCGTCCTTCGACAGGCTCAGGACGAACGGTGGTATTGGGGACTGAACGTAAGAGGACCTTTTGAGGCTTGGGATGCGAGGTTCGGACATTAACCCAGGGGAGCAGGTAAAAGACGTTCGAGTCACGGAGGACACGTTAACCGTCGATCTTATGGATGGACGCACTCTCTCGGTGCCCATCGGATGGTTTCCCCGGCTCCTCCATGGCACGCTGAAAGCGCGTCACAACTGGCAACTGAGCGGCGGAGGCGAGGGAATACACTGGCCGGACCTTGATGAGGATATCAGTATTGAGGGCTTACTGGCCGGTTACCCGTTGGGTGAAAGCCAGCGTTCTTTAAAGCGCTGGTTAGAGCAGCGCAGCAGAAATAGATAGCAAAGTTTTCCTCACGAAAGAGCTTGATATGCGATTCTACGAGTACGAAGCTAAGACCCTCCTCCGCCGGTACGAGGTGCCCCTGGCGAGCTTCCGGGTGGCGTCCACCCCGGAGGAAGCCGCGGCCACCGCGGGCGAGCTGGGCGGCACGGTGGTGCTCAAGTCCCAGGTGCTCAGCGGCGGCCGCATGAAGGCGGGCGGCGTCAAGTTCGCCAGCTCGCCCCAGGAAGCGCGCCAGGCCGCGGCGGAGATCCTCCGGCTCCCCATCAGCGGCCAGGTGCCCCGCTCGGTGCTCATCGAGCCGAAGGCGCCCGTGGCCAAGGAGTACTACGCCGGCGTCATCTACAACACCCTGGCCAAGCGGCCCGCCATTATCTTCAGCGACATGGGCGGTATCGACATCGAGGAAGTGGCGGAGCAGCACCCGGAGCACCTGACCCAGGCCACCTTCTCCAGCCTGCGCCCTGTCTCCGACTACAAGATGAAGGAGGTTGTGGCCTCCCTGGGCATCACCGGCAACGAGCTCACGGCCCTGACGCCCATCCTCAGCAGGCTGGCCCGGGCCTTCCTGGCCCACGGCCTGACCCTGGCGGAGATCAATCCCCTGGCCCGGCTGGAGAACGGTAGCTTCGTCTGCCTGGACTGCCACGTGGACATGGACGAGGACGCCCGGGACCGCCAGGGGGCGCTGCTCCAGGAGCTGGGCATCGGGCGGGAGGAGACCCGGCAGGCCCGGCCGCCGACGCCCTTCGAGATTCGGGGCGCCCAGATCGACGCTCAGGACACCCGGGGCGTGGCCGGCCGCATCGTGGAGTTCGACGGCGACCTGGGGCTGATCATCGGCGCCGGCGGAGGCAGCCTCACCCTCTTCGACGCCGTCCGCAAGTACGGCGGCAGGGCCGCCAACTACTGCGAGATCGGCGGCAATCCCAGTGTCAGCAAGGCCTGCGAGCTGACCAAGCTCATCCTCTCCAAGCCGGGCGTGGACAAGATCGCGGTGATGATGAACGTGGTGAGCAACACCCGGGTGGACATCGTGGCCCGGGGCGTCATCAAGGGCGTGGTGGAGTCGGGCTACGACCCCGCGGAGAAGATCGCGATTTTCCGCATCCCCGGCTCATGGGAGGGCGAGGGCTTCAAGATCCTCCGCAAGTACGGCGTGGAGTACTACGACCGGAGTGTGTCCATGGACGAGGCGGCGCGTCGGGCCGTGGCCAAGATGCAGACTGTGTAGGACAACGCTGCTCATGGTTCGACAAGCTCACCATGAGCGGAGATATGTTTTCCGCCCGTCCTGAGCTTGTCGAAGGGCGGGCGGCACGGGGAGCATAACATGTCCATCCTTATCGACGAGAACACTACCTTCATCATCCAGGGCATCACGGGCCGGGAGGCCGTGAACGTGACCCGGGAGTGCCTGAACTACGGGGCCAAGGTAGTCGGCGGGGTGACGCCGGGCCGCAAGGGGCGGGACGTCTACGGCGTTCCCGTCTTCGATACCGTGCGCCAGATCACCGAGCGGATGCGGGTGGACGCCTCGGTGGTCACGGTGCCGCCCGCCTTCGCCGCCGACGCGGCCATGGAGGCCATTGAGGCGGGCATCAAGCTCATCGTCATCGTCACCGAGCGCATGCCCCGCAACGAGACGGTGCAGCTCATTGAGCTGGCGGACCAGTACGGCGCCCGGGTCATCGGCCCCAACTGCCTGGGCATCATCTCGCCCCACAAGTCCAAGGTGGGGGGCGTGGGTGGCCCTGCGGAGGATACCCGCAAGGCCTACATGCCCGGCCCCGTGGGCGTGCTGTCCCGCAGCGGCGGCATGACCACGGAGATCGCCAACACCCTCACCGCCGCGGGGCTGGGCCAGAGCACCGCCATCAGCATCGGCGGCGACCCCATCATCGGCAACACCTACGCCGACTTCATGCCCCTCTTCGAGGCCGACCCCGAGACCCGGGCCATCGTCATCTACTCGGAGCCGGGCGGCACCATGGAGGCCCAGCTCGCCACCTACCTACGGGAGCAGAAGAGCAGGCTGCCGGTGGTGGCCTTCATGGCGGGCCGCTTCATGGACCAGATGCCCGGCATGCGCTTCGGCCACGCCGGCACCATCGTGGAGGGTAAGGCCGACACCTCGGCGGAGAAGATCCGCCGCATGCGGGAGGCGGGCATCTCGGTGGCCGAGGAGGTGTCGGAGATCCCACGGCTGGTGCGGGAGCGGCTGGGGTAAGGATGCGCCAGCGGTGCCACTCGTAGGAGCCTCGTTGCGCTACGAGCGCTCATCCTGAGCTTGTCGAAGGATGAGCGAGCGAGACCTGTGTCACCGCCGTGAAGCTGCACCGCTTCCGCCAGGTAAGACAAGCAAACTAGCATGGAGGCCGCCTGATGGCGATGTTCATCCGGGTGGAGGTAGACCCCCAGGTCGCAGGCCAGGCCGACCTGGTCAAAAAGCTGGTGGAGGTGTGCCCGGTGGACATCTTCGCCACCGGGCAGGACGGCGCGCTGGCCATCGTGGAGCAGAACCTGGACGAGTGCACCCTGTGCGACCTTTGCATCCAGGCCTGCCCGCCCGGCACTGTGAAGGTCGTTAAGCTGTACGAGTAGCCCGATGCTCACCGAGCTTTCTCCGGAATCCCAGCAGATCGTCCAGAACCTGCGCCGGTTCGTGGACCGGGAGGTCATCCCGGTCGCCAGCAAGATGGAGCATGACAACGAGTACCCCTTCACGCTGGTGGAGCAGATGAAGGAGATGGGACTGTTCGGCATCCTCATCCCGCGAGAGTACGGTGGGCTGGGCCTCGACTACGTGACCTACGCCGCCATCACTGAAGAGCTCTCCCGGGGTTGGATGAGCCTGGGGGGCATCATTAACTCCCACTACGTGGTGGCTCACGCCATCAACGAGTTCGGCACTGCGGACCAGAAGCAACGCTTCCTGCCCGACATGGCCGCGGGCCAGCGCCGGGCCTGCATCTGCATGACGGAGCCCAACGCCGGCAGCGACCTCCAGGCCATCGAGCTCGCGGCCACCCGAGACGGCGATCGCTATCTGCTGAACGGCACCAAGATGTTCGTGACCAACGGCCGCCACGGCAACCTCTACCTGGTGCTGGCCAAAACGGACAAGGCGGCCAAGCCGCCCTACCGGGGCATGAGCACCTTTGTAGTGGAGAAGGGCGTGCCTGGCTTCACTATCGGCAGGGATGTCGAGAAGCTGGGGTATAAGGGCGTGGACACGGTGGTGCTCCACTTCGAGGACGCTCAGGTGGAGGCCCGCAACCTGCTGGAGGGCGTGGAGGGCCGGGGCTTTGGCCACGTGATGAGCGGCATCGAGGTGGGGCGCATCAACACCGCGGCCCGGGCTGTGGGGCTGGCCCAGGCGGCCTTCGAGGACGCGATCCGCTACGCCCAGCAGCGTCACGCCTTCGGGGTGCCCATCGCCCAGCACCAGGCCATCCAGTTCAAGCTGGCCGACATGGCCACCCAGATCGAAGCGGCCCGCCTGCTCACCTACCAGGCCGCGGCGGTGAAGGACCGGGGGGTCCGCTCCGACAAAGAGGCGGGCATGGCCAAGCTCTTTGCCACAGAAGTCGCCGGGTTCGTCTCCCTGGAGGCCATGCGCATCCACGGCGGTTACGGCTACACCAAGGACATGCGGGTGGAGCGCTACTACCGGGACGCGCCCTTCATGATGATCGCCGAGGGCACCAACGAGGTGCAGCGCCTGGTCATCGCCCGGGCGCTGCTGCGGGAGTACGCCGAAGGCGCCGGTTCATGATGCTGGAAGACCTTGTCCTCCTGACGAAGGGCTTGTACTTCTTGAGAGAAGGGCTTGCTCCCTTCGTTGAGGGGGAGATGTCTTCGGCATACGGAATGGATTGGCCAGAGAAAGCTGAAGAGAGTTTGCGTAGAGGCGCTCCGCAGGGTGACCAATTCTCCTTTGAACGGCCTTACGATGTTCAAGCGCTCCTCAAGATCATGGATCATCGTTGGGAGGAGGTATTCCGCCGCAAACTCCGAGATCGGGCGAAGAGAGGTCTGGTGATTGGTCTATTAGATGTTCGGAACAAGTGGGCACATCAACGATCATTCAGCACCATTGAGGCCTTTCTGGCGTTGGGCACTGCTAAACAACTGCTAGAATGCGTGGCAGCGAACGAACAAGCCCATCAAATTGACGATGTGATGGCAAGGCTAGTTCCTCGGCTATTTCAAGCGGCAGTTGCCATACAGGCAACGGATGTCGCACGCCCCGTGGTCAGGAAATCAACTAGTCACAAGGAAAGGCCGACCTACGCTGATAGCGTGAGAGCCCATGTAGTCGAGCGCTATATTAAACCGGCCAGGCAGGCAGGACAGAAGCTGGTATCCGTTCGTGCAGGAGATATTCATAAAGAGCTAGGCTGGAAAAGTCGCCACGCACTCATCTGCACTGCACTGGGAGGCAATCGGTTTGCACAGGCGGCAGGAGTTAGATTGGTTCAGAAGGAAGGCCCACCGCTGGGAGGAAATACAAGATTCTGGTTTGAAATTGAGCCAGCTACTCCTCACTTCGACAAGCAGACACTCTCCGGTTCCTTTGAACCTGCCGTCGCTTTCTTTGCGCGGCACCGTGATGAGTTGCTGAGGGGCTACGAAGGCAAGTTTATTGCTATCATCGATGAAAAAGTCGTGGATTCTGACGTTGACCGAGTTGCTTTAGCACATCGGGTCTATGCAAAGCACGGATACAAAGCGATATACATGCCGAAAGTAGAGAGGACGCCCCGGGTGGTTAGAATCCCTACACCATTCCTACGCTGATGGGCAGCTATCCTTATGACGGGAGCTTTGACCCTCCAGCGCCAGTCGTTGAGGTGATGCTGAGTGCTCCAGGCGTGGTTCCAGACCGAAGCGTACTGGCCCTCCTTGACTCCGGAGCAGACCAGACAGTCGTCCCTCAACAGGTGATGGGAGAACTGGGCTTAGTCCCGCTAGATGAGATCCGATATTCTCGGGATAGAGCGAGTAGCTGTCCGATCCAAAGTGTATCTGGTGAACATGAAGTTTCCTGAGCTTCCCGCACGCGAGTTGGAGGTTCTGTCTTGGGACGGGACCTACTCGCTGGTCGGGCGCGACCTGTTGAACGGTCTGCTCATCCTTCTCTCTGGGCCTGAGCAGCTACTTACCATCGAAGGAGCCGTATCATGACTGTCCAACCACCGCCTGGCCATCGCTTTGGCCGCTACCTGGAAGAGTTCACGGTGGGGGACGTCTACAAGCACTGGCCGGGACGCACCATCACCCAGGCCGACGACATGCTCTTCTGCATGCTCACCATGAATCACCACCCGCTGCACATCGACGAGAACTACGGCAAGAGCACCCAGTTCGGCCAGAACGTGGTGGTGGGCAACCTGGTGATGGATATTGCCCTGGGACAGAGCGTGCCGGACATCTCGGGCAAGGCCATCGCCAACCTGGGTTTCGAGAAAGTGGAGTTCCTGGGCCCCACCTTCCACGGCGACACCATCTACTCCGAGTCGGAGGTGCTGGAGGTGCGGGAGTCTCGCTCCCAGCCCGACCGGGGCATCGTCACCGTGGAGACCCGGGCCACCAACCAGCGGGGCCAGATGGTCATGCGCTACCGCCGCAGCGTCATGGTGCCCCGGCGGCCGCAGGAAGGGTAAAGACCCTTGGGCGTGTTTCGACACTCTATCACCCTGTTCTCGGCTTCTGGAGACCGATCAGAGACTATTGAGGCAGTGGTTGACACCGGTTCCACCTTTACCTGGGTGCCAGCGTCAATGCTACAGAGACTGGGGATACAACCAGAGCTGGAAGACGACTTCATGCTAGCTACTGGGCAAGTGGTAAGAAGAGGTCTCGCCGAGGTTCGTGCACAGCTCAATGGTGAACGTCGCACTATCCTGTGTGTCTTTGGCCCGGAGGACTGCGAACCGCTGCTCGGTGCGCATACGCTGGAGGCCTTTCGCCTGGCCGCAGACCCGACTTACCAGCGTCTGGTTCCTGCAAAGAATTACGCGCTGTGAGAAGGAACTAGGAGGCCTATGGGTACCTTTACCCACCCGCTCACCCTGCGCTCGCCGTCCGGTGACCGCACCGAGACCGTGGAAGCGTGGGTGGATACCGGCTCTAACCCTTCGGCGGGGCTCAGGACAGGCTTCAGCAGGGTCCCCGCGGGGGTCCTGCAACGGCTGGGTGTGCAACCGGACCGAGAGCGGGGCTTTGTCCTGGCCGATGGCAGCCGGGTGCGCCGGGAGATGGCGGAGCTGAAGGTTGAGCTGAACGGAGAGCAGGTGACAACCCTCGTCGTCTTTGCTCCCGAAGGAACGCAGCCCCTGATCGGGGCAGTGACGCTGGAATCCTTCAGCCTCACGGCAGATGTGACAAACAAGTGCCTAGTGCCGGCGGAGAGCCTGGCTCTGGGCGTAACCCTCGCGGGGTGGCGCACCGGATGGGAGGCGCAACGATGCTAGAACAGCACGAGATAGAGCAGCTAGCCCAGGCGAAGAAGCGCTGGGAGGAGAAGACGCTCAAGCCCGCCCTCCAGCGGGGGCCCGAGCGCACCGACCAGCCCTTTGCCACCAGCTCGTTGTCGGTGGAGCGCCTCTACAGCCCTCTGGATGCGGGCGAAGCTGGCTACCGGGAGAAGATCGGGTTCCCAGGGGAGTATCCCTTTACCCGGGGCATCCAGCCCACCATGTACCGGGGGCGGCTGTGGACCATGCGGCAATATGCGGGCTTCGGCACCGCCACGGAGTCCAACGAGAAGTTCAAGTACCTGCTGAGCCAGGGCCAGACCGGCCTCTCCGTGGCCTTCGACCTGCCCACCCAGCTTGGCTACGACTCGGACCACCCCATGGCCGAGGGTGAGGTGGGGAAGGTGGGCGTGGCTATCGACTCCCTGCGGGACATGGAGACCATGTTCAGTGGGATACCCCTGGACCAGGTGTCCTGCTCCATGACCATCAACGCCCCCGCCGCCGTGCTCCTGGCCATGTACGTGGCCGTGGGTGAGCAGCAGGGCGTTCCTGCCGACAAGCTGGAGGGCACGGTCCAGAACGACGTGCTGAAGGAGTACATCGCCCGAGGCACGTACATCTACCCGCCGGGACCGTCGCTGCGCCTGGCCGCCGACCTGATGGCCTATTGCAGCAGGCATGTTCCCCGGTGGAACACCATCAGCATCAGCGGCTACCACATGCGGGACGCAGGCTGCACCGCCGTCCAGGAGATGGCCTTCACCTTTGCCAACGCCAAAGCCTACGTGGACGAGGCCCTGAAGACCGGCCTCAGCATCGACGACTTTGCGCCCCGCATCTCTTGGATCTTCAACACCCACAACGATTTCTTCGAGGAGGTGGCCAAGTACCGGGCGCTGCGGCGCATGTGGGCCAAGCTCATGCGGGAGCACTACCGCGCCAAAGACCCCCGCTCCTGGATGCTGCGGACCCACACCCAGACCGGCGGCTCCACCCTCACGGCCCAGCAGCCCGAGAACAACATCACCCGGGCCGCCATCCAGGCCCTGGCGGCCGTGCTGGGGGGCGTCCAGTCCATGGCCCTCTCCTGCTACGACGAGGCCCTGGCGATCCCCACCGACCACGCCCAGCGCATCGCGCTGCGCACCCAGCAGATCATCGCCTACGAGACGGGTGCGGCCAACACGGTGGATCCCCTGGCCGGCTCCTACTACGTGGAGCACCTCACGGACCGGCTGGAGCGGGAGGCCTGGGCCTACCTGGAGCGCATCGCCCAGATGGGCGGCGCCGTGGCCGCCCTGGAGAGCGGCTACATCCAGCGGGAGATCCAGGAGGCCGCGGTGCGCTACCAGCAGGAAATCGAGGAAGGCTCCCGCATCATCGTGGGGGTGAACCGCTTCCAGATCGCTGAGGAGCGCTCGCCCGCCATCTTCCGGGTGGACCCCAGGGTGACCCAGACCCAGGTGGAGCGCCTCCGCCGCTACCGGAAGGAGCGGGACCAGGGGGCAGCCCTGCGGGCGCTGGCGGAGCTGAAGGACGTCGCGTGCGGCGCCGACAACCTGATGCCTCCTATCCTGGCAGCCGTGAAGGCCTACGCCACCCTGGGTGAAATCTGCGGCGCCATGCGGGAGGTCTTTGGAGACTACCATCCGCCGACGGTGATCTGAGGCCAGGGTCGCGCAGGGCGGAGAGCGTTATCACAAAGGAGAGTACGATAGGTATGTACGAGCTGAAAGAGAAGGTGGCGCTGGTCACCGGAGCGTCCAGAGGCATCGGCAGGGCCGTTGCCCTGGAGCTGGGCAGGCATGGCGCGTCGGTGGTGGTCAACTACCATCAGAACGAGGCCGCCGCCCAGGAGGTGGTCCAGGAGCTGGCCAAACTGGGAGCCAAGGCGGCCCCGGTTCAGGCCAATGTGGCAGACCCGGAGCAGGCCAAGGCCCTGGTCCAAGCCGCGGTGGAGCGCTTCGGCGGGCTGGACGTGCTGGTGAACAACGCCGGTATCAGCCGGGACCGCACCATCCGCCGCATGTCGGTGGAGGAGTGGCAGGAGGTGCTGCGCACCAACCTGGACAGCGCCTTCTACTGCGTCAGCGCCGCAGTCTCCCACATCATCGACCGGGGTGGCGGCCGCATCGTGAACGTGAGCTCCATCCAGGGTCAGGCCCCCAATGCCGGCGTCGCGAACTACGCCTCCTCCAAGGCGGGGATCATCGGCTTTACTAAGGTCGCGGCGGTGGAGCTGGCCCGCTACAATATCACCGTGAACGCGGTGTGCCCGGGCTTCGTGGAGACGGACCTCATCGCCGGCCTCTCCGATGAGATCAAGCAGCAACTGGTGAGCCGGGTGCCTCTGGGGCGCTTCGGCCGCCCGGAGGAGGTGGCCTCCCTGGTGCGGTACATCGTCACCGAAGGGGACTACATCACGGGCCAGTGCCTGAACCTGAACGGCGGCATGTATATGTAGCGCCGGGCGCCTGCGTCGCACTCAAGCTGGGCGGGGCGAACCCGCCCATAGAGATCGGGAAGCGTATAGCGTGGCGGCGGCAGGGAGAGTGCCGTCCGCTGGGATAGAAGGAGCGAGGGTCATGGAAGAAGCGGTCATCGTGAGCGGCGCGCGCACCCCTATCGGGACCTTTGGCGGCGCCCTGGCAGATATTCCCGCCACCCAGTTGGGGGTGCTGGCCATCCAGGAGGCCATGCGCCGGGCGGGCATCGACGGCGCCCAGGTGGACGAGGTGCTCATGGGCAACGTGATCCAGGCCTCTTTGGGCGAGAACCCTGCGCGCCAGGCAGGCATTCGCGCGGGGATAGACGTGCAGGCCCCCGCGATGACCGTGAACAAGGTCTGCGGCTCCGGCATGAAGACTATCGCCCTGGCGGCCCAGGCCATCCGCCTGGAGGAGGCCGATATCATCGTGGCCGGCGGCTTCGAGAGCATGAGTCGGTCGCCCTATCTCCTGACCCAGGCCCGCTTTGGTTACCGCATGGGCGACGGCCAACTGCTGGACTCGCTGATGCAGGACGGCCTCATGTGCGCGCTGGAGAACTGCCACATGGGCATCACCGCGGAGAACGTGGCCGCGCAATTCCACGTGAGCCGGGAGGAGATGGACGAGTTCGCGGCCTGGAGCCAGCAAAAGGTGGCCAGGGCCCAGGCGGAGGGCAGGCTCCAGGACGAGATCGTGCCCATTACTATTCCCCAGCGCCGGGGCGAGCCTCTGGTAGTGGACAAAGACGAGCATCCCCGCGCGGACACCACGGCAGAGCGGCTGGCCCGCCTGGGTCCCGCCTTCATGGGTGAGGGCGGCTCCGTGACCGCCGGCAACAGTTCCGGCATCAACGACGGCGGCGCGGCCACCGTGGTGATGTCCCGGAGCCGGGCTCAGCGCCTGGGCCTGAAGCCCATGGGCGTGATCAGGGCCTTCGCGGCGGTGGGGGTGGAGCCCCGGATCATGGGCATCGGCCCCATCCCCGCCACCCGCAAGGTGCTGCAGCGGGCCGGGCTGGAGCTGAAGGACATGGAGGTCATCGAGCTGAACGAGGCCTTTGCGGCCCAGTCCCTGGCCGTGGGCAAGGAGCTGGGCTGGGACTGGGACCGGGTCAATGTCAACGGTGGCGCCATCGCCCTGGGGCACCCCGTGGGCATGAGCGGCGCCCGCATTGTGCTGACATTGCTCTATGAGCTGGAGCGGCGTGGCGCCCGCTACGGGCTGGCCACCATGTGCTGCGGCGGCGGCATGGGCGTGGCCATGGTGGTGGAACGGCCCCGCTAAGTCTGAGGACTGCTCCGCCGCTTGTATCAAGGGCCTAGAGGCCCGTCAGGTGCAGTAGAAGAGGGCTCGCTGATCGTTAAGACAAGTTTGCTTCCTGCCGCTCCATAGGAGCGACAGGAAGGGAGACTAGCTTTCTCATGGTGGCTCATGCGTAAGGCCTGACAGGTAAACCAAATCCTGGGGAGAGACCGACTAAACTGCCTTGAAATACCGGCTACCTGCCCTATTTTCATACGCGGTGGTGGCCTCTGGCCATGACCTACTGTTCAGGGATTGACCGTGTTCCGAAATTGCTTTAGCATCAGGATAACGGCAGAAGGCACGATAGCTGCTTTTTCTATAGCTTTCAGTCTCTGTATTATTGCTTCCAAGGCCTCCCTGCTCCTGTTGTTTAGGGACCTAAAGAAGTCATTGATAGCCTCTTCAAGCGGGGGAACAACCTCATGTGCACCAACTTCGCCGAATTGGAAGACACCGGACCTCACGGTCATTAGGTTCCATGCAATTGAGGACTCTGCGAGGAGTGTCTGCAACATCAGAGGGATATCCCTCCAGAACGACCACTGCGTCGCATAGATGTAATCCCAAAACAGGCATATCTGGGTAGTTGCCAGTTCGGGACGAAATAGCGCCTTAAGTTGGGATTCCCCAGTCAACCCGGGAGGAACAGCCAGCCGGGTTAGTAACAGCTCGCCACTGCTCTCTTTTGACATCCCTTTCTCTCGCAGAAGCTCGTGTGTGGCAATCATGCAGTCTAGCCGGCGAGGGCGAGGACCAATTATGCTCATTTCACCAGCCATGACATTCACCAGAGCGGGTAGGCGCTCGAGACCCAGAAGGGATACCCATTCAAGTATTGAAGAAGACCGTTCTGAGGAGGCGCCCATTGGGAAACTCTTCCCACCAAATAGATTGAACCGATAATAGCGAAAATCCTCAAGATCCATACCCAGGTAGGTTTCAAGAAAGAAGGGCTCGCCACCGCGCAGTCTGGACCTCACGACTATGACCATGATTGCTGGTGCTAATAAGACCAATAACAAGAAAGAAAGAGGCAGATCGAGCCAGAAACGCTTTAGAGTAAGCGACAATGCTTTGCTGAACCTGATCTTCTTCCAGACGGTGTCAGCGCCCGATAAGTAGCCCCTAATTCTTTGCTTTTTCAGGTTATACTCGATTTCTACTTCCTGACGATCCCACGCGACCTGAGCACCATATCTGATGGGACTCAGAAAGCGACCCAATAGCGAGTCGGTCTCCAATATGCTAAGTATGTCCCACGCATTGGCCTTAACGGTCTGGTCCTCGCTGCTGAAGTACTGTGCCAACTGGTAGCCGCTTTCTTGGTACGAGCGGCTAGTCAAGTGACGCAATACGTCTGCTCGCCCCTTGGCTCGGATCTCAGCGTTTGACCAATCGTTAGCAAGGAGTTGCTTTAGGTGCTCTACCCAGGCGTGAGGTACAGCCGAATCTAAGTTCACTGGATTTGCTTCAGATCCCCTAATGTATAAAACTACATACATTGTGTAGGCAAAAAGATACAGATCTAACATCAGGATAGACCCGACTGGCAGTTCTGAAATCGAACCAGACGAGGCTTGAACTATCAGGCAACCTAGGATGCCCCATTGAACTAAGCCCCCTAAAGCTGAACCCCACAGGGGTAATGGGCCCAAATTCGCGATCCAACTTCTGACGGAACGAAATACGCTGGGTAATTTCTGAGAACGGTCCTTTAGCTCGGCTAAGAAACCTACCATGAGCGCTCCAGCGAGCAGGATGCCGACTGCCGACAAAGTTCTGCTCCAGAACGGGCTTCGTTGAAGCAATCCAGCAAGGATAATCGAAATCAAACCAACCAGGATAATACCACCATAGAGCACTACAACAGTGTTCCACACACCTGGCTTCTTACTCTCGGGTGACGCTAAGAGCCTCCACCTGTCGTGCGCCACAAGAGGGACCCACACCACGAAAGAGAACAGCAAGAGCCAGAGGATTAAAAAGAGAAGCATCTCATCCACCTCTTGCCACTGGTAAGGAGTTTCCAAGAACAATAAGAGGGAATGTGTATGACAATAAAACAGCAAACCCACTCAGCCAACCGCTATGCTTGGAGAACCAGCTGTCGTGGTCCTGTTTCCACCACAAAAAGCCTGCAAAAAGCGTTAGGTGTATCAATAACACAGCCACAACTATTTCACTGTTCAACCTGGCTTCCACCCAATACAAAAGCGTAGCACCCGCTGCAAGAGCCCCCAACGCCCAGAGGTCATAGCTCACTACGCTATAACATACATCACATGGGAACATGGTCACGTTATCGGATTTCCTAATGATCGCCACACGCAACAACAGGGCGATCACCGGAAAGATGATAGACAATACGAGCGAGGTGGCTGTCATGGCTTGACTTAGTATCGCTCCCAAGCCCAACGTTAGACTCTACATGCAGGGTGATACAACAATCATACACCAACTGCAGGGTCACTGCAGCCGGTGCATGTCCGACATGTTGTGATGCTACGTCCCCGCTGGCTTGAACTTTATCAGGGTCCACTCCGGCGTCACATCGTCAAAGGCTACCTCCACCGGCATGTCCACCTTCACTTGGTCCGGCGGTATCCCCACGATGTTGGTCGCCATCCGCACCCCTTCGTCCAATTGCACCACCGCAAAGGTGTAGGGCGCTTCGTCCTGGAACGCTGGGTGCGCCGGCTGATACACCACGGTGTAGGCGTGCACCCGCCCCCGCCCGCTGGCCTTGGCCCACTCCAGCTCCTGGGAGAAGCAGATGGGGCACTGCTCCCTGGGGTAGAAGATCCAGTTGGAGCAGTGCTTGCAGCGCTGCACCACCAGCTCGTGGCGCTTGGCCGCGGCCCAGAAGGGCTTGGTCAGCTCGATGTTCTCCGGTCGTGGTAGGGGCTTCTTGTAGTCTGCCATGGTGTGCTCTCCTTACAGCGCCGCCGCCGAGCCCAGCACTGCCGTCACAAACTGTGACGGGCTGCCGCCTCAGGTGTTCACCAGGCCGAGGTCGTGGCGGGCCACCTGGCGCTCGCCCGCCTGGCCCCGGATCTGGCGGGTGCCCTCCACGATCTGCTGGGTGCCGCTGGCGCCCGCGGGGTTGAGCTGTCCCGCGGAGAGCTGGCCGCCATCGGTGTTGATGGGAAAGGTACCCTTGTAGGTGGTGTCGGTGCTGGCGAAGAAGGGCCCGATCTCACCCTTGGGGCAGATCCCAGCGTCCTCGAGGCTCACGGCCTCCAGGATGGAGTATCAGTCGTAGAACTCGGCGAACTGGACGTCGTTCACCCCGTAGCCGGACATGTTGTAGGCCGCGGGCGCCGAGTAGCGGGCGGGCGACTCCAGCATGTCGGGCTTGTAGTAGCTGTTGCTGAAGCCCTGGCACACGCCGAAGCCCAGGACGTAGACCGGCGGCTGCTTGAGGGTGCGGGCCCGCTCCGCCGTGGTGACGATGAAGGAGATGGCCCCCGCTACGGGCATGACGCACTCCAGCAGGTGGAGCGGGTAGTTGACGTAGCGGGAGTTGAGCACGTCTTCCACGGTGATGGGCTGGTCCTTGAAGGCCGCCCGCGGGTTCTTCAGGGCGTTGAAGCGCTGGTTCACCGGCAGGTGCGCGATCTGCTCCTGGGTGGTGCCGTACTGGTACATGTGGCGGGTGTAGAGCAGGCCGTAGGTGTTGTTAGCGGCGATGGTAGGGCCAAAGGGGTTGTAGAACTCCGAGGCCATGCTGGGTGGGCCACCCGCCGGGCCGCCCATGTAGATGGAGGCATCGGGGTTGCCGGGGTCCCGGGCGCCGCCGCCCACAAACAGGATATTGTTGGCCACGCCGGCCGACACCATGGCGGTGGCGATGGCCAGGGCGCCGCCGCTGCTGCTGCCGGCGAAGTTGGACCCCATACCATAGTGGACGGGGCGGATACCGATGTACTCCGCCAGGCCCGCGGCGGCCACGGGGCCGAACCCGATGAGGCCGTCGATGTCCTCCCGCCGCAGGCCGGCGTCTCGGACGGCTTCGGCGGCCGCCTCGGCGCAGAGGCCATACATGCTGCGACCAGGCCACACTCGCCGGTGCTCGGTCTCGCCGATGCCGACGATGGCCGCGGTCCCCCGTAGGCTCACGGTCATGGAACTAACCCCCTTCGGTTACTTCTTGCCAGAGCGGTTCGCTTCGCCCCTCCCGGAGGCACATCGACCGCCAGGCAGAGACGCAGTCCCAGTATAGCTCAGCGTGTCAAGATAGCGGGAGCCTATGGAACGAAGAAGGCCGCCGGGCGCGTGCCTGGCGGCCTCCGATGAAGGGCGCAGTGGTTACAGCGCGGCTGCGCTGCCCAGGATCAGCGTCGCCATCTGCGACGGGCTTCCCCCTCAGGTGTTGACGATGCCCAGGTCGTGCCGGGGGATCTGGCGTACGCCGGCCTGGCCCCGGATCTGGCGGGTGGCCTCCACGATCTGCTGGGTGCCGCTGGCGCCCGCGGGGTTGAGCTGTCCGGCCGAGAGCTGGCCGCCGTCGGTGTTGATGGGGAAAGTCCCCTTGTAGGTGGTGTCGGTGCTCTCGAAGAAGGGCCCCACTTCACCCTTGGCCATGATCCTGGCGTCCTCGAGGCACACGGCCTCCAGGATGGAGTATCAGTCGTAGAACTCGGCGAACTGGATGTCCCTGGGGGCATAGCCCGCCATCTCGTAGGCGCTCTGGGCGGAGTAGCGCACCGGCGTCTCCACCATGTCGGGCTTGAACCAGCTATTGGCGTAGCCCGAGGCCAGGCCCGCGCCCAGGACGTAGGCCGGGGGATGTCTGAGGGTAGCGGCGCGCTCTGCGCTGGTGACGATGAAGGCGATGGCCCCCGCCACGGGCATGACGCACTCCAGCAGGTGCAGGGGATAGTTGACATAACGAGAATTCAGCACGTCGGCGATGGTGATGGGCTGGCCCCGGAAGGCTGACAGCAGGTTCTCCTGGGCGTTGAAGCGCTGGTTCACCACCAGGTGGGCCAGTTGCTCCTGCCGGGTGCCGAACTGGTACATGTGGCGGGTGTAGATCATGCCGTAGCTGTTGTTGGCGGCGATGGTGGGGCCGAAGGGCTCGGTCCACTCCGAGTTGACGCTGGGCGGCGGCGTCCCACCCCCCATGAAGATGGAGGCCGCGGGGTTCCCCGGGTCTCGGGCGCCGCCGCCCACAAACATGATGTAGTTGGCGCCACCGTTGGCCACCACGTTGGCAGCGATGGTGAGGGCGCAGCCGCTGCTGCCGCCCCAGAACCCGGAGGCCACCGCGAACTTGCTGGGGAAGATGCCAATGTACTCCCCCATGGGCGATGGGAACGCGTCGAAGCCGAAGGTCATCAGGCCGTCGATGTCCTCCCGGCGCAGGCCGGCGTCCCGAATGGCCTCCGCGGCAGCCTCGGCGCAGAGGCCCCACATGCTGCGCCCCGGCCACACCCGGCGGTGGGGCGTCTCGCCGATGCCCACGATGGCGGCCTTTCCTCGAATGCTCATAGGGTCCTCTCTAGCTCATGGACTTCTGCCAGTGGTGTGGTGTTCTCCTCACAGGTCCCTGCGAGCCGAGCGTTTCACAGTATAGGCCATGTCTGGCAGGAACAGAAGCGCACCTTCGCAAGAGCTGAATCACTCGCTACGGCGTTGCCTGAGCCTGTCGAACCGAACGGCGGCCTGGCCTGGTTGTAAGCCCGATGATCCTGTTGTTCAGCGCTCTTCATTGACTCCTACAGCTCCACCGGCACCGGGCCGTCCAGGGCGATGCGTTCCGGGGAGACGGAGCACCGGTAGGCATGGACCGCCACGCCGGCCCGGGCGGCCTCCCGCAACGCTTGCCCGAACTCGGGATCGGCGTCGTCGTAGGGGGAGAGGCTGGTGGCGTCCTCCCGCTGCACAATGAACAGGACCCCCGCGCTGATGCCTTCTGAGACAGCCTGGGTGAGGGTGCGCAGGTGTCTGGCGCCCCGTGCCGTCGGCGCATCGGGAAAGAGGGCGCGGCCGTTGCACACCAGGTTCACGGACTTGGTCTCTACCAGGCAGCGGCGCTGGCCGTCCCACAGCTCCAGGTCCAGCCGGCTGTCCCGGTAGGCCGCCTCCCGCCGCACCTGGGTGTACGTCGCCCAGGGCGGCAACGCCCGCTGCCGCAGCGCCTCGTAAGCCAGCGCGGAGGGCAGCCGGGAGTCCACGGAGACCCAGATGCCCCGGTACTGTACCAGCGCCATGTCATAGGCGGTCTTGCGGGCCGGCCCTGGGCGCGCGATCAGGAGCGCCGGATGGCCGGCCACCAGCAGCTCCGTCATCCGGCCGGAGTTGGGCAGGTGGGCCATCATGGGCTCGCCGTCCACCTCCACCTCCACCTCCACCGCAAAGCGGTTCACCCGGCGGAGGAAGCGCCCCAGCCGCTGCGGGCCGGGGAGGGATAGCGCCACCTCCACCCGTCCCTGCTCATGGTTCGACAAGCTCACCATGAGCGGCTCAAACCAGGATAGGCAGCATGGTGCGATGGCAAGCGGACCGGCCGAGGCCAAACAATGAGCTGAATGGTCAGGGATCCCAGCCGCTACTGCTTCATACAGTCGGGCAGCGCGCCCTGCTCATGCTGGTACTCCTCCACCAACTCCCGCAGGCGCGCTGCAGCGTTGGCGTGCTCCTCGAAGCGGAAGTGCCAGGCCCGGGAGAGGCAGGGGTCCCGGGTGTAGAGGTGCTGGTGGAGGCGCAGGCTCAGGTCCTCACAGCTCCCGAAGAAGATGGTCTGAAAGGTCACGTTGGCCAGCTCGTAGACGCCGGGGCCTTGGGGTAGGTTGTTCATGGCCCAGGCGCCCAGTCGAGTCCATCTTGCCTGGATGGCCATGGCTCCTCCTGTGGGCACTCAGGCTGCGAAAAAAAGCAGTGCCGCTCATCCTGAGCCTGTCGAAGGACGAGCGGCTCATGGTGAGGCTGTTGCGCAATGAGCGGTTTTTCAACAGCCTGCTAATCTAAGCGGGTTGTGTCAGGCGGCCCACCTGGCTGCGGGCCGCCCGCAGGGTGTTGACCAGGAGCATCGCGACGGTCATGGGGCCGACGCCGCCAGGAACGGGGGTGATGGCGGCCACCTTCTCCCGCACCGGCTCGAAGTCAACATCGCCCACCAGGCGGTAGCCGGTCTTGCTGGAGGCGTCGGGCACCCTGTTGATGCCCACGTCCACCACCACGGTGTGTGCGCTCACCATGTCGGCGGTGATGCTGCCGGGGCTGCCCATGGCCGCTATCAGAATGTCCGCCTGGCGGGTGAAGCGGGCCAGATCCCGGGTGCCCGTGTGACACAGGGTGACGGTGGCGTTGGCGCCGGGCCGCTTCTGCACCAGGATGCCCGCCAGGGGCTTGCCCACCAGGTTGCTGCGCCCGCAGATTACCACGTGCCGGCCCTCCGGCGAGTGGCCCGCCCGCAGCAGGAGCTGCTGCACCCCCGCGGGGGTGCAGGGCAGCAGCTCGCCCTCCCCCTTCAGCAGCTTACCCATGTTCTGGGAGTGAAGGCCGTCCACGTCCTTGCGCGGGTCAACGGCCTCCAGCACCGCCCGCTCGTCGATGTGGGACGGCAGCGGGAGCTGGATCAGGATGCCGTGATAGCGGGCGTTGCCGTTCAGCTCCTCCACGATGTGCAACAGCTCCCGCTGAGTGGTGGTGGCGGGGGGCCGGAGGGTGACGGTCTCGATACCTACCTCCCGGCAGGCTCGCTCCTTGCCCCGGACGTAGGCGGCGGAGGCCGGGTCGTCTCCCACCAGCACTACAGCCAGGCCCGGCAGCAGGTCGTGCTGGCTCCGCAGCTCCTGCACCCCTGCCTTGACCTCGGTCCGGATGGCTTCGGCCACGCTGCTGCCGTCGATGATGGTGGCGGCCATGGCTACTCCTGGTGCAGCGCCCGCACGATGTCGGCGGCCAGCTCGTAGCGGCCGAAGGAGGGCATGATGTAGATGCCGTCCACCTTGCCCTTGACCTGCGTCACGAACTCCAGGGAGATGGCCAACCCCTCCTCCCGGCCCCGGTCGCCCGCGCGCCGCATGCGCTCCCGCAGGCGTTCTGGGATCTCGATGCCCCCCACCTCGTGGTGCAGGAACTCGGCATGGCGATAGCTCTGCATGGGCAGGATGCCCAGGAGCACGGGCGCCGGCACCGGCCCGAAGTCGTCCAGGAACTTCTCCAGGTCCTCCTCGGTGTAGAGGGGCTGGGTCATGACAAAGTCCGTGCCCGCCTCCAACTTGCGGCGGAACCGCTCCTGCTCCTTGGCCAGGTCGGGCGCGGTGGGAGTGACGGCGCAGGCCACGAAGAAGTTCGTGGGGCGGGCGATGGAGTTGCCCGCGAAGTCTCGCCCCTCGTTCAGGCGTTTCAGGATGCTGATGAGGCCGATGGAGTCTACGTCCCACACCGCCGTGGCGTTGAGGTAATCGCCGATGCGGGGCGGGTCTCCCGTCAGCGCGATGACGTTACGGACGCCCAGCGCGTGCGCGCCAATGAGGTCCGACTGGATCGCCATAAGGTTGCGGTCCCGGGCGGTGAAGTGGATGATGGTCTCCAGCCCCACCCGCTGTTGGATGAGCACCGCCATGGCCAGCGCGCTCATGCGCACCCGGGCCATGGGGCTGTCGCCGATGTTGATGCAGTCCACTCCCTGCTCCTTGAGCATAGCGGCGCCCGCCAGCACTTTAGCCGGGTTGATCCCTTTTGGGGGGTCCAGCTCCACGCTGACGACGAACTTGCCCTCCCGCAGCTTGCGCGCCAGCTCCGTGGGGGCTTCGGCGGGCGGTGAGGGCGCATCCTCCGCCTCCGGATGCTCCTCCACCACCGTGGGGCGCGCATGGTGTTGCGCTTGGGAAGGCCGCGCCACCGCCAGAGCCTCTCGCATGGCCCGGATGTGCTGGGGCGTGGTGCCGCAGCAGCCCCCGATGATGCGGACGCCCGCCCGCAGGAAGCGGCCGGCGTACTCTGCGAAGTACTGGGGGGTGGAGAGGTAAAAGTAGCGCCCCTCCTGGTAGCGGGGCAGGCCGGCGTTGGGCATGGCGGAGATGTGCTTGCTGGTGAGGCCCGCCATGGCGGTGACCACGTCCAGCACCCCTTGGGGGCCGATGGTACAGTTGGCGCCCAGCACATCCACCTCCAACCCCTCCAGGGCGCGCACCACCGCCGCCACGTCCTGGCCGGCCAGGGTCTTCAGGTCCTCGGTAAGGGTCACCTGCGCTATGATGGGCAGGTCGCTGACCCCGCGGGCGGCCCGAACAGCCAGGGCCAGCTCCTCCGCATCGGTAAAGGTTTCAAAGATCAGGAGGTCTACGCCTCCTTCCAGTAGCGCCTCCGCCTGCTCCTGGAACGCGGCCGCCAGCGCCTCCGGCTTGAGGCTGACTCCCGGGCGGAGCGACAGTCCCGATGGCCCCATGGAGCCGGCCACGTACACCGGCTCGCCGGAGACCTCCCTGGCCTCTCTGGCCACCTTGGCGCCCGCGTAGTTGATGTCCCGCACCCGGCCTTCCAGGCCGTGGGCCGCCAGCTTGATGCGGTTGCCGCCGTAGGTGTTGGTCTCGATCAGCTCGGCGCCTGCGGTGATGTAGCGGCGGTGGATGCCCTGCACCAGGTTGGGCTGGGAGAGGTTCAGCTCCTCAAAGCAGCGGTGGTAGTCGACACCCTCGGCGTAGAGCAGGGTGCCGATGGCGCCATCGGCCAGGAGAGGGCCGCTGCGGAGCCGCTGGAGGAAGGGATAGTCCATGAGGGAGGTTGGTACGGTTCGCGACCTTTCGGAAATAGGGCAGGGACCGCTGGGGCAGTCCCTTCCTACCGGCAGGCGGGCCTGCCATGCACCACGATGGTAACACAGGGGCGTGGCGCGGTAAACCGCATCCCCGTTTGACCCCCCTTCCGGGCCTCCCTACAATGGATGGGCCAGCCCGCATCGGATAGTCCCTAAGGAGCACCCCGCATGTCCTCGGACTTCCGCTTCTCTCCCAGGCCCAACAAGGCCCACCTCATCGCCTGGCGTGAATGGGGCGAGGCTGCCTTCCAGGAGGCGGAGCAGCAGGGCAAGCCCGTGCTGCTCTCCATCTCCGCGGTGTGGTGCCACTGGTGTCACGTGATGGACGAAACCTCCTACTCCGACGACGAGAATATCCGCCTCCTTAACGAGGGCTACGTGCCCATCCGGGTGGACAACGACCGCCGGCCCGACATCAACATCCGCTACAACATGGGTGGCTGGCCCACCACG
This sequence comes from Chloroflexota bacterium, assembly GCA_016190485.1. Lineage (GTDB taxonomy): Bacteria > Chloroflexota > Dehalococcoidia > SHYD01 > SHYD01 > JACPQN01. The sequence goes on along the minus strand of JACPQN010000020.1, from coordinate 1,618 downwards.
GCCTTCCTCACCCCGGAGGGCGAGGTGCTGGTGGGCGCCACCTACCTGCCGCCGGAGAAACTGCGTGAGGCGCTGGCCCAGGTGGGGGACTACTATGCCAGGAACCAGGCCGAGGTGCGCCAGCGGGCCCAGCAGTTGCGGGAACAGCGGCAGGCGGCGGTGGCTGCGGCCCCTCAAGTGACAGAGATCGGCAACACCGTCACCTTCGATGTGGTCCAGGCCATTCAGGCCCGCTTCGACGCCACCTACGGCGGCTTCGGCACGGAGCCAAAGTTTCCCATGGTGGACTCCATCGGGTTGCTGCTGGACGTCTATCGGAACACCAGGGAGCTGCGCCTGCTCCTCACCGTCACCACAACACTGGACCAGATGCGCTCTGGGGGCATCCACGACCGGGTGGAGCACGGTTTTTTCCGCTACTCCACTACCAGAGACTGGGCGGTCCCCCACTACGAAAAGATGCTGGAGGGCAACGCCGGCCTCCTGGGGAACTACCTGGATGCCTTCCAGGTCACCCGGGACGCCGCCTATCGGGAGACCGTGCGGGGCATCATCTCCTACCTGGACACTGCGCTCTCGGATCCTCAGTCTGGCGCCTTCTACGGGAGCCAGGACGCCGACGAGCACTACTACACCCTGGTGGCGGCGGAACGCGCCAGGACTGCCGCGCCAGGGACGGACAAGACCCTCTACGTCAACTGGAACGCGCTGGCAACCTCCCAGTACCTCCGGGCCGGGTGGATGCTGAGTGAAGAGGGGTACATGGAGCGGGCGCTGCGAGCCTTGGACTTCCTCTGGGAGCGCTGCCGGCACCCGGAGCAGGGGATGTACCACTTCTATGACGGGATGCCCCGGGTGACGGGCCTGCTCACCGATCAGCTCACTATGGCGCGTGCCTGCCTGGATGCCTTCGAGGTCTCGGGGCGGCGGGCCTACCGCGACAGGGCGCTGGAGCTGGCAGAGGTCATCCTGCGGGACTACCAGGACCCCCGGGGCGGCTTCTTCGACGTGCGGGATGCCCTCCAGCCGGTGGGTAAGCTCCAGCACCGGGACAAGGCCATTGGGGAGAACGGCGAAGGGGCTGCCCTCTTCGCGCGCCTCTTTCACCACACGGAGCGCACGGCTTATCGCGCTGCCGCGGACTCGGCGCTGCGGGCCTTTGCCGACAGCTACCAGCAGTACGGCGATTTCGCCGCGGGCTACGCCAGGGCCTGGCTCTGGCTGCGGCGGCAGCCGCTGCAGGCGCACATCGTCGGGGATCCGGCGGACGCCCGCACCAGAGCGCTCCTCTGGTCAGCCCACGGCCTACCGGAGATGGTCAAGTCCCTGGAGGTGGTTGACCCGGCCCGGGATGCGGAGCGCTTGGAGGAGCTGGGGTATCCTCCGTCACCGGCGCCGGCGGCCTACGTGTGCTTCAGCGGGGCCTGCTCCGCCCCGGTGACGGACCCCGCGGCGCTGGAGGCCACCTTCCAGGGCCTGAACCAGCCGCTCAAGAGCCTGTAGCGGACCTCTTACCCCCACCTAGCCCTGCCTGCGGCAGGCAGGCTCCCCCTGGGAGGGGGAGGAACAACGGTTCCCCTCCCTGGCAGGGAGGGGTAGGGGAGGGTGAACGCAGCCG
>JACPQN010000021.1 GCA_016190485.1 Chloroflexota bacterium | reverse complement strand
TTGTTGGAAAGCCTGGGTGAAGAGACCAACCTGCTCCGTTATGTAGGCCTTGCGGCCTAGTATCAATTGCAATACCATAAGCCTGCAGCATAGCCGCTCAGAATGCCTCAGGCTTGAGCCTGAGGTGGCGGGTTGATAAACACCCTCAAACTACTCAAGGCTACCGATGGACCTCAGTGGGCTGCTCCCCCTCCTGGAAGACCTCTCCGGCTATCGCCGGCTGAAGGCAGCGCTGGTCTCTGGCGAGCGTCGCGCGCGCGCGCTGGTGCTGGAGGAGGCCAAGGCCGCACTGCTGGCGGGACTCGCCAGGACGGTGGGCACGCCCCTGCTGGTGATCACCGCGCGTGCCGGGCAGGCGGCCCTCCTGGCAGAACAGTTACAGGTGTGGCTGGGGCCCGGCGCTGCGGTACTCCTGTTCCCGGAGCCGGGCGTGCTGCCCTACGAGCGTCTCAGCCCCGACGTACGCATCACGCAGCAGCGGCTGCGGGTGCTGCGCCACCTGGCTGCGCCACCCGCCGCGCATGGGGCTGCGCCGGTGGTGGTGACACCCGCTGCGGCGCTGCTGGCCCCAACCCTCCTCCCGCAGGCCTTCCGCTCCGCCTGTGTGACGCTGACTCAGGGCGGGCGCTTCTCCTGGGAGCAGATGGCCCAGCACTGGCTCAAGCTGGGCTATGAGCCGGTGGCCACGGTGGAGCAGCCGGGACAGTTCGCCCGCCGGGGCGGGGTCGTCGACTGCTTTCCGCCGCATCTGGATGAGCCTTTCCGGCTGGACCTCTTCGGCCAGGAGATCGAGAGCATCCGCGCCTTCGATCCCGCCACCCAGCGCTCTACGGCGCTCCTCAGTGAGGTGACGGTGACCCCGGCGCGGGAGCTGCTGGGGCCGCCCTGGGGCGCCGCGCCTGCGGCCCTGGACCTCGAGGGTTGCGCTCCCGAGGCCCGAGCGGCGATGGCCCAGGACATCCAGAGGCTCCTGGAAGGAGGGCAGGTGGCCGCCGCCTGGCACTACACGCCGCTCTTCAACAGGTCTTCTCTGGCCGAGTATCTGCCACCGGGTGCCCTGGCCGTGGTGGACGAGCCCCAGGAGGCGCTGGGCGCAGTGCAGGAGCTCCGGGAAGAAGCTGCCGAGCTGCGAGCCGAGCTGGAGGCAACGCGCGATCTCCCCGTGGATTTCCCCGAAGCCCTGCTGGACTGGGGGGTAGGAGAGGAGCGCCTCGCGGCCAGGGGCCGCCGGCTGGACCTTCACCGCTGGGGCGGTGAAGGCGCCGAAGAGGTGGAGTTCGCCCCCGTGCCCGGCTACGCCGGTCGCCTGCGGGAGCTCCTCACGCACCTCCGGCGCATGGCCGCCACCGGCGAGCGGGTGGTGCTGGTCTCCCACCAGTCCCAGCGCCTCTCTGAACTGTTGGAGCAGCAGGACGTGCTGGCCAGGCCCGTGGACCTGATGCCGGACATGCCTCCTCCCGGCGGCATTACCCTGGTGCAGGGTGTGCTCTCCGGCGGCTGGCGCATCCCGCCGGCCTCCGACGGTGGCGCCGGCGCCGGCATGACCCTCCTCACCGACGCGGAGGTCTTTGGCTTCGTCAAGGAGTCCCGCAGGAGCCTGCCCCGGCGGAGCCAACGACGAGAGAACCCCCTGGCGGGCCTCGCGCCGGGAGACTACGTGGTGCACGTGGAGCACGGCATCGGCCGGTTTGCCGGCGCCGTAGTCATGGCCGGCGGGGAGATCCAGAAGGAGTACCTCCACCTGGAGTACGCCGAAGGCGGGCGGCTCTACGTGCCCGCTGACCAGGTCGACCGGGTGGCCCGCTACGTCGGCCCCGGTGGCTACGCGCCAGCCCTGAGTCGCCTGGGCACCCTGGAGTGGGAGCGGGCCAAGGAGCGGGTGCGGCGGGCGGCCGCCGCCAGCGCCCGGGAGCTGCTGGAGACCGCGGCCGCCCGCCAGGTGGTCCTCGGCCGCGCCTATGCTCCGGACACCGCGTGGCAGCAGGAGCTGGAGGCATCCTTCCCTTATCTGGAAACGCCCGACCAGTTGGACGCGGTGCGGGACGTGAAGCGAGATATGGAGCAGCCCCTACCCATGGACCGCTTGCTCTGCGGCGACGTGGGCTACGGCAAGACCGAGGTCGCCCTGCGCGCGGCCTTCAAGGCCGTGCAGGAAGGCGCCCAGGCGGGCGTGCTGGTGCCCACCACGGTGCTGGCCCAGCAGCACTATCAGACCTTCACCCAGCGCTTGGGGGCCTTCCCCGTGAACGTCGAGGTGCTCAGCCGCTTCCGGTCCGAGCGGGAGCAGCAGGCCGTCCTCCAGGGGCTGCGGACGGGCACGGTGGATATCGTCATCGGCACCCACCGTCTACTCCAGAAGGACGTGGCCTTCAAAGACCTGGGCCTCTTTGTGGTGGACGAGGAGCAGCGCTTCGGCGTGCTCCATAAGGAGCACTTCAAGCGGCTGCGGCGGGAGGTGGACGTGCTCACCCTCTCCGCCACGCCCATCCCCCGCACCCTCTACATGGCCCTGGTAGGCGTGCGAGACATGAGCGTCATGGACACGCCACCCGAGGAGCGGCTCCCCATCAAGACCTACATCATGGAGTACGACGAGGCTATCATCCGGCACGCGGTGCTGCGGGAGCTAGAGCAGGGTGGCCAGGTCTTCTTCGTGCACAACCGGGTGCAGAACATCGCCCACATGGCCTACGAACTGCGACACTTGCTGCCCGAGGCCAGCATCGGCGTGGCCCATGGCCAGATGCCGGAAGAGGCGCTGGAACAGGCCATGCTGGACTTCGTGGGGGGCAAGGTCGACGTGCTGGTCTGCACCACCATCATCGAGTCGGGGCTGGACCTGCCCAACGTGAACACCATCATCATCAACAACGCGGACAGGCTGGGGCTGGCCCAGCTCTACCAGCTCCGGGGGCGGGTAGGCCGCGGCACGCGGCGGGCCTACGCCTATCTGCTCCACACCCGGAACAAGGCCCTGACGGAGACGGCCCAGAAGCGGCTCCAGGCCATCTTCGAGGCGACGGAGCTGGGCGCCGGCTACTTCATCGCGATGAAGGACCTGGAGATCCGGGGCGCCGGCAACCTGCTGGGCGTGGAGCAGAGCGGCCATATCGGCGCCGTGGGCTTCGACCTCTACTGCCGCATCCTGGCCGCGGCGGTGGAGGACGTGAAGGCGGAGCAGGAGGGACGGACGCCACCCTCGCGCATCCCCGCGCCGCCGGCCGTGACACTGGCCCTGCGGACACCCGCCTACCTGCCGGAAGACTACGTGCCTGACCTGGAGGTGCGGCTGGACTGCTACCGCCGCATGGCCGCAGCAACCGGCCTGGAGGAGGTGGAGGAACTGGCGCAGGAGCTGCGAGACCGCTTTGGGTCCTGGCCGCCGGTGGTGGCCAACCTGCTGTTCGCCGTACGAGTGCGGCTGCTGGCTATCCGGGCCGGCGTGGCCGTCGTGGAGCAGGAGGAAGACCACGTGATTGTTCGCCTGCTGGAGGGGCTGCAGGTGGACGCTCGGCCCCTCCAGGGGCAGGCGGGGGTGCGCCCGGGCCACAACCAGGTGCGGGTGGATGCCAGTGGCAGCCCGGCGCGCTGGCAGCCGCTCCTGGAGCAGACCCTGGCCCGAATGGCGGGAGTTCCCGCGGGGAGAGGGGACGTGCGATGAACCCCGCGCTTCGGCCCTCGCGAGAGAGCGTGCCCGCCGTGGCGGGGCTCACCAGCATCCTCTTCGACTTCGGTGGAACCCTGGCGGACATCGTGCCCACGCACGAATGGCTCTTCATCCGCCCCTGCCGGGAGTACGGGATCGAGCTGGACCCGGCGCGGGTCATCGAGGCCCAGGACCTGGGCTGGGAGCCGTATCTCACACCCCAGGGGCCGGCGCATCCCCATGCTAGCCGGGATCGGGTCGACTTCGCCCGCTTCAAGAGCACGCTCCTGGCGCAGCGCTTGCGGTCCATGGGTGTGGACGGCCCGGTGGAGGCCATTGCCGCACGGGTGTACGAGCTGGACACCCAGCCCGAGATGTATCGCGCCTTCGACGACGCCGTGCCCACCCTGGTCACGCTGCGGGAGCGAGGGTACAGCCTGGCCATCCTCTCCAACCACGAGTGGGACCTGCCCGACCTGGTGGCGGGTCTGGGTCTGGCCCCGTATTTCTCTGCCATTGTCACCTCTGCCAGGGTGGGCTACCGTAAGCCCCATCCCCGGATGTACCAGCAGGCCCTTGCAGCCCTGGGCGCCCGGCCGGAGCAGGCGCTGATGGTGGGCGACAGCATGGCCTCGGACGTGGCGGGAGCAGAGCGCCTGGGCATGCGGGCGGTGCTGCTGGACCGCCATGGCACGCTGGGGGGCACGCCGCGCGTGGCGGTGATTTCTCGCCTTACGGCGCTCCTGGAATTCCTGTAGAATAGAGGTGTCCACCTTGCTGCCAAAGGTACGCCATGTCCGAGCTCACCACCGAGCAAGTGCTGGAGCTGCTGCAACGCCAGGGCGGCTCCCAAAACGTCGACCTGTCCGGCCGGGACCTGACCGGCATTGACCTCAGCGGCGAAGCCCTTGAGGAGCTGCTGGAAGAGCAGGGGTATGGCAACGGGTCCTCTCGGCCACCCCGCTGGTTCGAGCCCTGGACCAAGGGCGTCTCGCTGAGCCACGCGAACCTGCGCCGCTCCCACCTGCGGATGGCAGACCTGCGCAACGCCTGCCTGGAGGGCGCGGACCTTCGGGATGCCGACCTGGCCGGCGCCTACCTGCAAGAGGCGATGCTGGAGGAGGCGGATCTCCGTCGGGCCAACCTGGCCGGCGCGGTGCTCTCTCACTCCGTCTTGTGGGCCAAGTACTCCTCCCTGGAGGGCGCCTACCTCTACGGCGCCCACGTGGAGTTCGTCCCCTGCCGTCGAGAGCAGTTCGGCAGAGGCGTGGGCGAGGAGCTGGACCGGGACTGGCTGCGGGCGCGGGAGGCCTATCTGGCCCTGCGCCACAACTTCCTCGACATGGGCCGCTATGCCGACTCCTCCTGGGCGTACCGCAAGGAGCGGCGCATGGAGCGGTCGGCCGCGTTCCCCTCGGAGGAGGGCGACCAGTGGGTGAAGGACGAGCTGGCCAGGCCGCGGGGCGCCCTGACGCGCTGGATGCCCGAGGAGCTCCTCCGCAGGCTCCTCTATCTGCGGCTCTACCTCAAGCCCCCTCGGGGCGTGCCCGTCCGCCGGGCGCAGCACCTGGGCAACTGGTTCGAGGACGCCCTCTGCGAATTCGGGGAGAACCCCTGGCGCCTCCTCTGGTGGATGGGCGGGCTGCTGGTGGCCTTCGGCCTGCTGTATTTCCTGGTGGACCTGCTGTCCCCCGAGCCGGTGACGTTGGCCCTGGCGGCCGGCTCGCCCCGCCCGCTCATGGAGTACCTGACCTTCAGCCTGGCATCGCTCGCCACGGTGACCTTCGTGCGCCTGGAGCCGGCCACCACCCTGGGGGCGCTGCTGGCCTCCCTGGAGGCCGCCCTGGGGCTGGGGCTCTTTGCCCTGCTGATGTACACCCTGGGCCGCCGCATGAGCGGCAACTAGCGCCCCCAACCACGTGGCGGGCTGGAGCCTGCTAGCCCGCCCCTCGTCGCTCCAACCCCTTCACCCAACCTTCTGGCTTCATCACATTTCTCCCTTTGTACCTCTTGACTCTATACTTGAGTATAGACTTTAAACTCATGATGAGAGGATGTGGAGGGCATGAAAATCGGAGAAATTGCCAGGCAGAGCGGCTACCCCATCCAGGCCATACGGTACTACGAAGGCCAGGGGCTGCTGCCACGGCACAAAAGGACCGAGGGCGGGTATCGGATTTTCACCCCGGACGACTTAGAGCGGTTGAAGTTTATTAAGAAGGCAAAGCACTTGGGCCTCTCCCTAACAGAAATCCGAGCCATCCTCGCCATCAGGGGCAAGGAAGAGCCGACCTGCGAGCACGTGCGCGAAATCTTGGCACACAAGCTTGCGGAAGTGGAGCAGGCCTTACACGAACTGCATGAATTCCAAGACGTCTTGGCCACTCTGTTGGGTGAGACGCAGCAGCTGGAGGACTGCCGTCCCGAGGGTGGGTTCATCTGCAGCATCATCGAGCAGGCGCCGGTAATGACTCAGCCTGCCGTCATGGAGAAGCTGAAACCCAATTAACGTTGGTCGGCTTAACGAAACTGTTTTAGGGGAGGTACGTATGGCGGACTTTGATCTCGTGATCTTGGGTGGTGGCGCCGCGGCGTTTGCGGCAGCTACCAAAGCATCGGATCTCGGCAAGCGGGTCTTGATGCTTAACAGCGGTCTTCCCATCGGGGGGACCTGTGTCAACGTCGGCTGCATGCCCAGCAAGCACCTGCTGACGGTCGGCGATGACCTCTACTACCCGCAGCACCCCCGTTTTAGGGCATTGGGGGACGGGCATCATGCGCCCTTCGATTTTCTGGCGGCGATCCAGGAGAAGGACGAGGTCATCTCCAAAGCGCGCCAGGGCAACTACATGGATGTCCTGGAGGCGCTGGAGACGGTCACCCTTGTGGAAGCGAAAGCACGCTTTGTGGGACCTAACAAGGTTGAGGCCGACGGAAAAACCTTTTCCGGCGACAAGTTCCTCATCGCTACGGGCTCTTCCGCTAAGCCTCTCCCGATTCCCGGCATGGACCGCGTTGGCTGGCTCAACAACGTCACCGCGATGCAGCTCGACCGTCTCCCTAAGTCCATGATCGTTATCGGCGGTGGCCCGCTGGGCCTGGAGTACGCCCAGATGTTTGCGCACTTCGGCGCCAGGGTCACCGTGCTGGAGGCTATGGACCAGATCCTGCCACGCCACGAGCCAGAAGTCGCGGCCGAGCTACAGCGCTGCTTGGAGGAGGAGGGGATAGCCTTCCGTGTGGGCATCACTATTGACCGGGTCGAGGAGCGTGGCGGCCAGAAGGTTGTCACGGTGCGCGGCGGAGGCGGCGCCCAGCGCAGGCGATCCCTGGCTACCAAAGTGGAGGAGTTGGAGGCAGAAGCGCTGCTCCTGGCGGCCGGCATCCAGGCCAACACCACAGACCTCGACCTGGAAAAGGCCGGCGTCCGGGTAGGTCCCAACGGGTTCGTGCGAGTGGACCAGTACTACCAGACGGACAACCCTAACGTGTTTGCGGCCGGCGACTGCGTAGGCAAGATGGCGCTGGAGACGGTGGCCGCCAAGGAGGGTGCGCTGGCGGCGGAAAACGCCCTCGTGATTCCCACCCGCACGCTGAATTACGATCACATTCCCCATGCCGTGTTCACGAACCCGCAGGTGGCTTCGGTGGGGTTGACCGAGGAGGAGGAGATGCGGCGCTTCCAGGCCTGCTCCTGCCGCACCGTCTACATGGACGCCGTGCCCAAGGCGGCAGCCATCAACGAGACCCGCGGCCTGTTCAAGATGGTGATCCATCCCAGGAGCACCAAGGTGCTGGGGGTGCATATCGTGGCACCCCATGCCGCCGACCTCATCCACGAGGCAGCCCTGGCAGTCAAGTTCGGCCTCACCGTCGACGACATCATCGACACTATCCACGTCTTCCCTACCTTCAGCGAGGGCATCAAGCGGGCGGCCCAGGCCTTCACCCGGGACGTGAGCCGCATGAGCTGCTGCGTTGAGTAAGCACATAGCTTGAAAGGAGCGAATCAAAATGGCAGAGCAGACGGTGCAGCTCCAGATCGAGGGGATGACCTGCGAAGGGTGCGCCCAGGGCATCGAGCACGGCCTCAAGCGCAACAAGGGCGTGCGACGCGTGCGCGTCGACTGGCGGACAGGGCTTGGCGAGGTGCTGTTCGACAGTGAGGCGACCAGCGAGCAGGAGATCCTGGAGAACCCGGTGTTCCAGCGCCACTACAAGGCGACGATGCTGGGCGGCTGTTGCTAGGGGGCATCGGGATATAGCCCTTTGTTTCAAGACGTGGGATCGCAATACGGCGAAACCCCAGAAAGAGACGTGATCTGCGATGGTAATTACGGCCGACCTCAAGTGTTACAACTGTAGTCGCGTTTGCGCAGAAGCTCTGGCGGAGGCCCGAGGGTCGGGTGGACGGCTGAAGGTAGAGCGGTTTCGTCGTATGACCTTCTTTCTGTGCAGCCTTGGTCCAGATGCCCACCCCCGCTGCGGCCGTTGTGGGGGACGGGTGTACCTGGAAGACGTAGAGCCGGCCAGGGAAGCGCGCCTCGGCTGGAACTGATCAGTGTGCCGAAGCCCATCCTTGCGCGCTTCAAAGGTGGCTAAGAGCACCACAACAGGTAGGATGGGTACCGGCTTTCACTAGGAGCGGCCATGGCAGTTCAAGTGGGAAACCGCTACGTGTGCTCCATCTGCGGTGCCGAGTTCATCGTGACAAAGGCGGGCTCGGGCAGTCTGTCCTGTGATGATGAGCCGCTGGTCGAGAAGAGCGGTCAGCCGGTTGGGCAGGCCAGGCCGTCCTGAAAGCAACCTTTTCGCCTGGGTAGGACCGGCATCCGCTTTGGAAGCCGCGTAACGAAAGAAGTCGCAAGAATGGACTGGTTAGTTTGGATTTCAGCATTCGTGGTTCAAGGGGTGCCCATTGGCGCGCTCTTGTTCGACAGGATGTTTGACATACCGGCCCGCAAGTTCTTTGCCATCCTAGGCCCGCCGGCCCTGCTCATCTTTCTGGCGGACCTTGCCTATGCCTACGCCACGCAAAACCCCATCTTTGACCTGCTGGTGGTGGGCGTCATAAGCGGGCTCATAGCCTCACTGGCCCTGGATGCTGTCCGTCTCATTGGCGTGGCCCTGGGTCTCTTCCCTACGGACATGCCCACCGTGTTCGGCGTAATCATCACCGGCCTGGCGCCGCAGCAACAGCGGAACATGCTTGCTACCATGGTCGCCCGAATGGCCCCCTTACCTCCCCAGGAACGTCTGGAGATGATGCGGCCCAGAGTGCAGTCTATGGCCAAACTAACCCTTGAGCGGCGAAAGGTAGTGGTCACAGGAATGATGACGGGCCTCAGCCTGCTCACGGAGGATGTCCGCCAGGGGATGCTCCAGACCCAGATGGCGCTGCTGGGTGAACTCCCCAGCGAAGGGCGCCGCGCCATCATGGCGACAATGGACCAGGTCATGATGGAGCAGGGGCAATCGGGTGACGGACTCCACGCCGTTCGCACAGCCTACGTCCAACCTCGTGGGATGCCGAAGATACCCATGGCCACCTTCCGGAGCCTGTTCGATGTTGCGCTCCCCGTTACTATCAAGGAGGCCGGAACGAGCATTGGGTGGGTGAGGCTGTGGGGCTACCTCTGGCACTTTATTAACGGGATTGTGCTGGTAGTCCCTTATACGCTGCTTTTCGGGGCCGGCTCCTGGTCCCTGGCCATCGGCTGGGGAATTTTCGTCTGGCTCATGATGATGGCCCTGATGCCTCCTATGATGCCCATGATCCGGTTCCCCTGGTGGTTCGTCATCTGGCCCTTCATCGCTCACATCGCCTTTGCCATCCCCTATGGGTATCTGGCGCTGCAACTTCTGAGCCAGGAGGCAACTGCCAAGAGCTTGCTGGGGGCGCTGGGACTCATCGGATAGCGAATGAGAAGCACCAAAATATGCAAAAGAGACAAATAGCTAATCTCTACAAGAACCATAGGGCTGGAGAGTCTATCACCGAGCGCCTAGACCGCTTGCCGTTGCTGCCCTTCCACTTCCTGCTGTTTACGGTGGTATTTGTCGGCCTGGGCTTCGACCACATGGACCAGGTTGTGATTTCCTTCGCACTCCCCTTCTTCAGGGAAGAGTGGGGATTAAGCGCAAGAGTCGCCTCAATCAACCCGACAACGGCTTTGGCGGGGACCTTCGTAGGGGCTCTGTTTTGGGGAACAGTAGCAGACAGAATCGGTCGAAAGCCGACCCTAATAATCGGCATAACCATGTTCTCTATCGGCATGGCCATCAAGGGTTTTTCCTGGTCCTTCCCACAAATGGTTATTGTTTGCATCTTCGGAGCCCTTGGGGTCGGCGGAGCCATCCCGATGTCGTTCACGTTGCTGGCTGAGTACACGCCGGCCAGATACCGTGGCGTGACGATGGTAACCATGGGGGTCCTGGCCATAGTTGTCGGCTACCTGATAGCGTCGAGCAGTGCGATGTTGCTTCTGGAAGCCTTTGGTTGGAGGAGTCTTTTCCTGGTAGGCACAGTTAGCTTTTTGTTAGTGCCTCTCATCGCCAAGTTCGTGCCTGAGTCCCCACGCTTTCTCCTGAGCAAAGGAAGAGTGGGGGAGGCGGTACAGATTGTGGAACGCCTGGAGGCCAGCGCGCGGAAGAGGGCCCCCGGGTTCACCCATGAAGTGGAGGAGTCCAGCATTGCAGGTGCGGTGGCGATTGATCCGCCAGAAGGTGGGGAAGGCGCCCTGGCACTGAAAGGTATCGGCCAGTTGTGGCAGCCTGAATACCGCCGGCGGACGCTTATGCTCTGGATCTACTCTTTCTCCTTCGGCTTTTTCACCTTCGGATTCCTCAGCTGGCTCCCCAGCGTATTGAAGGCCGCCGGGCTGACGAACGACCAGATCCATCTCTATACGACGTTAATGGACCTCACAGCGTTCCCGGCCGCGGCGCTCACTGCCTTCCTCTACTTTCGGTGGAGCACGAAGGGCGTCCTGGTCCTCTACCCGTTCATCGCCGGAGTGGCGATGCTCCTCCTCGCTTTCTTAGTGATGAGCCAGGAGATGGCCGCCGCCCTCATCATCCCAGTGGGCGCGGTCATCTTCTTCTTCGGGACAATCCTTTTGGGGATATTCGGGCCCTACAGCGCGGAGGTGTACTCGACCCACGTGCGAGGCATGGGGAGTGGCTGGGCTACAGGTTTCAGCCGTTTCGGTGCTTTCCTGGCCATCCCTCTCGGGGGACTCTTCCTGGGCTCGGCTTTGCCCCTCTTTGTCCACCAACTCATTTTCGGGGTGCCCCTGTTTCTGGCGGCAGCGGTGATGCTGGCCTTCGGAATTGAGACCAAGCACCGCAGACTGGAAGACCTAGCCCCGGACTCCCCCAGCGTGCGCACCTACGCCGGCGAATAGCATGGCAAAGAAAGCGGTGGTAACCAATGGAACATTCTTCTGATGGCGGAACCCACGAAGGCGGCTTTGTGGAGATGGCGGAGCTTCGCGGTATTGCTGCCACCGATGATGTGTGCCATGGAGTCGTTATGTTCCAGTTTTTCGACCGGGGCATTGCCCTGCTTCTAACCTATGACGAGGTCCTGACACTGGGAAGAGTCTTGACGGGGGCGGTTGCCCACGTGCAGCGAAGGCACGCTGCTAGGTGAGACGGGGAAGGAGAGGCTCCGCATGCCGGTCCGGGCCTACGTGCTCATCACCACCGAGCTGAGAAAGGCCAAGTCCGTCGCTGAGGAACTGCGGACGCTCCCCAGTGTGACAATGGCCGATGCGGTGGCCGGCGCCTACGACGTCGTAGCGGTCCTGGAGGTCCTGGATACGAGCGAGATCGGCGAGCTGGTACTGGGCCGGATCCACGAGCTTTCCGGGGTTACCGGCACGCTCACGCTGGTTACGGTCGGTTCCTGAGCGGCGCCGAGGGAGAAGGGGGTGACGAAATGGCACGACCACCATGAGGCGTCCCCCGAAGTTCGGGCAGAAGCTTGTTTGCGTGCGGCCCCCTTCCGCCGTCAGAGGCTGCACGAGGAGCCAGCCACGGCTCCACCGGGGGCGGCGATCACAGGAACGAGGGGTGAATGGCCACGGAACACGAGGAGCATGCCCACGAACACCGAATGGTGGAGATCATCGACTCGGAGACCATCACCGCCTTTGAGCAGGTGCCCCACGGCATCATCACCTTACGGTTGCACGAGCGGGGATTCACCCTAGATTTGACTTCCGCCGAGGCAGAGACCTTAGGGCTGGTGATGCAAAGGGTTGTGGACCATCTGAAGGCCAGACAACAATAAAGCGGGACCGTATTGGTGGGTAGGAGAACCCATCGAGACGGAGACGGAGCGAACCAGACAAGGAGGTAACAGCTAATGACTATGGACATGAAGAGTATGGTGGGCGCCCTGGCCGGCATGCCGGACGACCAGCGCAAGACTATGATGACGGAGCGGCTGGAGATGTTCGCCGAGATGGGGGAGAAGGACCGGCGCGGCGCCATGCATCAGATGATGGAGGCCGTGGGGTCCTTACCGGAGAGCAGCATCAGAAAGCTGGTGAAAACCAGAACTGAGATACTGTTGGATTTTCCTGAAGGCAAACGTGACCTCTTGATGAAGACCCACATGGCGCTCTTAATGGGCATGCCCCAGGAGCAGGCCATGATGGAAATGAAACTCATCGAGTCCATCGTGCCGGAGCTGACCAAGCCTCAGCAGCAGATGATGCAGATGATGATGGGCGAGATGCAGCAGATGATGCAGCCCGCAGCCGCGGCCAGCGCGCCTCGGCCCGCCCCATCTCCTACGGCCCGGCCGACCTCTGCTGCCGCCAACGTGTACCGTGCGGGTGCTGCCGGAGCAGCGCCGCGTATCAGCCCTTGGGCCCTGTGGCTGCTCTGGAGCACGGTTGCGCTGGGTATCTTGCTCGTAGTGGCCCCCTTTATCCTGGGGTACAGTGGAAACGATGCGGCTACCAAGACCAGCGTCGTATTGGGCTTGGCGGTGACCACCTTGAGTGCAATCGTGGCTATAGCCCACCCTCTGGAGACTTAAGCGCCTGGGAGAGTCAACGGTGAAGAAAATAGGGGGATACTTCCTGGTAGTGACGGGCTTCCTCGCCTGTCCCTGCCACCTGCCCCTCACCCTGCCTCTTGCGTTAGCGCTGCTGAGCGGCACTGCTTTGGGCGCGTTCCTCACCCTGAACCAGGGGCTAGTAGTGACGGGTACGATCCTCTATTTCATCGGGGCGGTGGTTCTTGGGTTGCGGCTGCTCAACTCAAGGGGCGGACCGGATCAGCGTGAGGCGTGTTCGCCAGCGGCGGGAGTAGCCAAGGCCCAACCAGGGAAGACGGAAAAGCGCGGCTTGCCCGTTGTTAGCGGGCGCGCTGGCGCGCGGGATAGCTAGGCATGGAAGGGTTGCTCGCCGTCGTGCTTCTCATAGCGTGCTGCGGGCTGCCGGCGTTGGCTGCCGCGTTAGCCTCTCAACGGAACAAAAGGAGATGACTGTGGACATAACTAACCAGCCCTCTGAAAACAGAACGGTGGCCAAAGGGAGCTCACCGCGCAAGGCTGGGCTGACCAAGAAGCGGCTCCTTTTGGCTGCGGTGGCCCCGGCGCTCCTTCTCTTGCTCGGCGTATTCCAGCTGTGGCCTAAAAGCCAGAACCCGCCGGGGTTATCGGGCCAACCGGATTCTTCGCTCGTGCTGAACACCAACAGGCCCTCAGCCCCGGATTTCGTGGTGATCACTACTGAGGGTTCCCCATTCCGGCTATCCGAGCAGCGAGGGAACGTACGCATCCTCTTCTTCACAGGGCCTGGCTGAGTCACCTGCATCAAGGAACTGCCCGGGTTGGCACGCCTCCACGAAGAATACAAGGGTAGAAACGTCCAGGTTGTAGCGTTGAACGTTATCCCGGCGTCTGGCGAGGCAGCATTCCTGGCCTGGATGAAAAAATATAAAGGCGGAGACCTCGTGTACGCCACGGACAGCAGGCTCCAAGTCGCTCAAGCTTATGGAGTCCAGTACTTGGGGGAATCAGTCTTCATTGACCGGAAGGAGCAGATTGCAACCCGCGCCCTTCCGCCCGGCCTCTCGTACGAGCAGATGAAGCAGATCGTCGACCAGCTGCTGCAATGACAGAAATCCAGGCCACAGTCGCCCAGTGGGTTGGCGCGCTAGCCGGCTGGTTGCCCTTCGGCTACTCCTTTGGGGCAGGCATGGTGGCCTCGGTGAACCCCTGCGGCTTCGCCATGCTCCCGGCGTACCTTTCGCTACTGCTGGGCGTCCACGCGAATGGCTTTCAGGACCATTCGGCGGTAGAGCGAGGGCTGCGCGGGCTCGTCGTAGGAACAATGGTGACCGCAGGGTTTGTCACCCTCTTTGGCATAGTCGGAGCGCTGGTGGCCCTGGGAGGCAGCTTCCTGGTGGGCGCCATGCCCTGGTTGGCGCTAGTGGTCGGGAGCGCGTTGGTGCTGCTGGGCCTCTGGTCGCTGTCCGGCAGAGGGCTATCGGCGGCGCTGGTGTACCAGGTCGAAGAGCGCCTGATCGCCCGCCTGCCGGAGGATGAAGCAGGGTTCGCTCGCGGCGGGTTGCGCGTCTTCCTCATCTTTGGACTCGCGTACGGCATTGCGTCGCTCAGTTGCACGCTGCCTATCTTCCTTGTTGTGGTGGGCGGCGCCGTGGCCGGCGGGAACTTCCTGAATGGGACAGCCCAGTTCGTGGGTTATGCGTTGGGCATGGGCTTTATGTTTACCTTGCTCACGCTGAGCGCCGCCTTGTCCAAGGGGGCCATGGGCCGCTACCTTCGCCCCGCCCTACCGTACATGGAGCGGGCAAGCGCGGCACTGCTCGTGCTCGCCGGGGGATACATCGTGTACTACTGGCTGGGTCCCGGAGGTCTCCTGGGCTAGGCGCGGCGCTAAGTGGTCTTCACCTGGTCGGGCACCTCTTCAAGCGACCGCACCCGCGTGCAGTCCGCCAGGTCGGAGAAGAGATCATAGCGATCCACCAGGATCGGCGTGATACCCACCTTCCTGGCGCCCAGCACGTCGTTCTCGTACTGGTCTCCCACGAAAAGGACTTCCTGGGGCGCAAGTCCGGCCCGTTCCAGGGCAGCCCGAAAGATCCTCGGATGGGGTTTGCTCACGCCCACCTCGCCGGAGCTGACCACCGTTGCCATGTAGCCGCCCAACCCCAGGGTCTTCAGCACCTGGGGCAACTCCCGGCCCATGTTAGAGATCATGCCCAGGCTGACGCCGCGCGCCCGTAACTGCTGGAGCGCCGGCTCCACATCGTCGAAGAGCGCAAGGCGGCTCCCCTGGCCCTGGCGGAGCAGCTCCCTGAAGATCAGAAAGGCCTGCTCTTCCGGCAGGTGGACGCCCCCACCTTGGAGCACCCGCACGTCGAAGCCACGGTAGAGCTCCTTCCGCTCCTCCGGGCCGCGCTCCTCCAGGGGGAGCTGCTCCACCTGGAGGACCCACCAGTCTCCCGCGGCCGCAAAGCCTCGCCGGGCGTCCTGCTCGGTGAGGCGCACGCCCTGGGACGCCGCGGCAGCCACCAGCAGCGCCGCCTGCTCCGGCACAAACCGGGCCAGGGTGCCCATGAAGTCGAAGAGCACCGCGCGAACGGACAAGAGGCCTCCGAGCGTCGGGAGTAGCGCACGTCATTGTAGCACAGGCGCTCGCCACGGCCGCGGCGTCGGAGAGTGGTCAGTAACTCTGCACTGCAGGCTGAAGCCTGCAGCATAGCCGCTCAGCATGCCTCAGGCTTGAGCCTGAGGTGGCGAGCTGATAAACAGTCGCGCCGCGGCGCCGTTGACACCCCCGCGACGGCACGGGTACACTAGGCCACGCAAGCACCCGCACGGATGACCGTTTCTTCTTATTGCGCCACCAGAGAGGCTGAGACCGCCTACCATGCCCCACCATCGCGATACCCCTTGGCTCCACCGGCCACGTCGTCACCGGCGGCGCCACCAGGACCACCAGGGTGGCGCCGCGCTGCACCGTTGAGCAGGTTAGAGTACACCAAGGAGAGATGATGGACGTACTAGCAGGCCAAGACCCTGAAGTCGCTGCGGCAATCCAGGCCGAAGAAGCCCGCCAGTGGTACAAGATGGAGCTCATCGCCTCGGAGAACTATACCAGCGCGGCAGTGCTGGAGGCCACGGGCACCGTCCTCACCAACAAGTACGCCGAGGGCTATCCCGGCCGCCGCTACTACGGGGGCTGCGAGTACGTGGACATGGTGGAGCGGCTGGCTATAGAGCGGGCCTGCAGGCTCTTCGGGGCCGAGCACGCCAACGTCCAGCCCCACAGCGGCTCTCAGGCCAACATGGCCGCCTACGCCGCGCTGCTCCGGCCTGGCGATACCATCATGGGGATGCGGCTGGACCACGGCGGCCACCTCACCCACGGCAGCCCGGTCAACTTCTCTGGCAAGACCTACCATTTCGTCTCCTACGGCGTCCATCCCGAGACGGAGCGCATCGACTACGACGCCCTGCGGGCGCTGGCCCGGGAGCACCGGCCCAAGGCCATCCTGGCTGGCGCTAGCGCCTACCCCCGGGTCATCCACTTTGAGCTGATCCGGGAGATCGCCGACGAGGTGAGCGCCGTCTTCATTGTGGATATGGCCCACATCGCCGGTCTGGTGGCCGCGGGGCTGCACCCCAACCCCTGCGTCTCGGCCCAGGTGGTGACCACCACCACCCACAAGACCCTGCGTGGCCCCCGCAGCGGCATGATCCTGTGCCAGCAGAGCTACGCCGACGCCGTAGACCGCGCGGTTTTTCCGGAGAGCCAGGGCGGGCCGCTGATGCACGTGGTGGCCGCCAAGGCGGTGGCCCTCAAGGAGGCCATGGCGTCGGACTTCACGACCTATCAGCAACGGGTGGTGGAGAACGCCCGGGTGCTGGGGGAGGAGCTCCAGCGGCTGGGTCTGCGGGTCCTCACCGGCGGCACAGACAACCACCTCCTGGTGGTAGACCTGCGGCCTCAAGACCTCACCGGCCGGGCTGTGGAAGCCGCACTGGACACGGCGGGCATCAGCGTGAGCCGCAGCACCGTCCCCGCCGACCCAAAGCCCCCCCGGGTCACCAGCGGCGTGCGCATCGGCACCCCAGCGGTCACCACCCGCGGCTTCGGGCCAGAGGAGATGCGCAAGATCGCCTCCTTCATCGCCCGCACAGTGGCCAACCTGAAGGACGAGGCCGCTCTGGCCCAGGTGCGGGCAGAGGTGCGGGAGGTCTGCGGGCACTTTCCCGTGCCGGGCATCTCGGAACGGCCGGACCAGGCGCGCCTGGCGCCCGCAGCAGCGGGCGTCGCCTAGCGCTTGGCTTGGTTGAGAGGCTTGCCGCCCCGTGCTATAATGCCTCCGATTGGTATCCTGAAAGGAAGTGCAGTGCAGCGACCCTACGAATTGATGCTGGTGCTTAGCCCTGGGGTGCAGGATGAGGCGGTCACACCCCTGCTGGATCGGGTAAACAAGTTCATTACCGACCGCGGCGGCACCGTAGAGACCCAGGACCATTGGGGGCGCCGGAAGATGGCCTACCCCATCAACCGACACCTGGAAGGCAACTACGTCTTGACCCACTTCCAGCTCGAGCAGCCGGCCGTGGCCGAGTTGGAAGCAACCCTTCGGCTCAACGAAGAGATCCTACGCCATCTGGTGGTGCGGCGAGACGCGTGAGGACGGCTCCGTCCTGCTGACGCAGACGCGGCCGAGGTGAAGGGAGCGGAGGCATGAGAGACCTGAACAAGGTGCTGGTCATCGGCAACCTGGGCAAAGACCCGGAGATGCGCTTCACCGCTAACGGGACCCCTGTCACGTCCTTCTCCCTGGCCGTGAACCGCACCTACTCCGGCACCGACGGGGAACGGCACCAGGAGACCGAGTGGTTTAACGTGGTCGCGTGGAACAAGCTGGCCGAGACCTGCAATCAGCATCTGGCGAAGGGCCGGCGCGTCTACGTCGAGGGCCGGCTCCAGACCCGTTCCTGGGAAGGCCAGGATGGCCAGACCCGCTACCGTACCGAGATCGTCGCCACCGATGTCATCTTCCTGGACCGGCGCACCGCCACGCTCCCGGAAGAGGAACGGGAGGAGAGTCTCGAGGCTGAAGAGCTCCCCTTCTAAACACCCCACAAAGAGAGAGGAAACAACCAAGCAATGGTGACAACGTCAGAACCTGCGCCCAGCGCGGCGCCACCCCGCCCGGAACGGCGTCCCCGCTACATCCCGCGGCGCAAGGTCTGCCTGTTTTGCGTGGAGAAGGCCCGAACGGTGGATTACAAAGACCCCGGAAAGCTCCGGCGCTACGTGTCTGACCGGGGGAAGATCGAGCCACGCCGGAAGACGGGCCTGTGCGCCACCCACCAGCGCCACCTCTCCCTGGCGATCAAGCGTGCCCGCCACCTGGCCCTGTTGCCCTATACCCAGGAACACATCCGCCTGACGGGCATCTTTGGCCCGCGCTCCACGGGGTAGCTTCGGCCCACCGCCGGGATCCCCGCGTCCTGGAGGTGCGGGCACTGCGTCCTAGCCATTGCATAATGTTCCAAGTCCGCCACTGGGCGGACTTGTTGCCTCCGAGACGACCATGACGACGACAGCAGACTCCTCTTCCCCACAGCGCTCGCTGGACCGCCGGCGTGTGCGGCGCGCCCAGCCGAGTGGCGGCGTCAGAGCCGCCCTGCTGGTAGCGGCCCCCATTCTGCTCTTGCTCCTGGCGATCACCGGATGGAGCTACTACCAGGCCTACGTCGTGCCCCTCCAGCAGCCCGTGGTACGGGTGAACGATACGGTCTTCACCATGGCCGACTACCTGGAGCGGCTGCGCTATCTGGAAGCCGAGAGCCAGATCTATGGCCGCAACCTGGACTACGGGGTGGACCCCTTCCAGCTCCTGGACGACTTCCGTGATACTGAGCTGATCCGCCAGGCCAGCCCCCGCCTGGGCGTCACCGTGGCGGAGGAGGAGGTAACCCACGCCCTCAAGGAGCGCCTCAACGCCCTGCCCAAAGAGGGGGAGCAGACCACGCCTGAGGAGTTGGAGCGCAACTTCCAGGAGCTCTTCAAGCAGCGCCTCTCCCAGGTCAACCTCAGCGATGCCAAGTACCGGGAGGTGGTTCGGGCCCTCACCCGCCGTGACAAGGTGCGGGAGACCCTCAGCATCCGCGTCCCCGCGGTGGCCGAGCAGGTCCACACCCTGGCCATCGCCCTGAGTGACGAGCAGGGCATCCTGGACGCACAGAAGCGGCTGGAGAAGGGCGAGGACTTCGGCGCCATCGCCAAGGAGAAGTCCGTGGACGAGGAGAGCCGGAACAACCGCGGTGACCTCGGCTGGCTCCCCCGGCGTGCCCTGGAACCCGCCTTCGATGAGGTGGCCTTCAAGCTCCCCACTGGTGGGGTCAGCGAGCCCTTCTGGATGAAGCGGAGCTTCTGGATCGTCCAGGTCCTTGGCCACGACCCCGCGCGCCGGGTGGAGGGCCAGGCCCGGGAGAAGCTGAAGGACCGGGCGCTGGAGGACTGGCTGGAAGAGGAGCGCAAGCAGAACCGCATCGAGCGCTATTTCGATTCGGACCGCTATGAGTTCGTCCTGAGCAGGCTCAAGGAGTACCGTCGCCCCTCGCAGCAGGGCGCCCAGGGGCAGCCCCGGCCGGACGCTCGGGGCTAGGAGCAGCCCCTTGGAGCGCGTGGACCGCGTCTACGTTGGGCTGATGGGGCTGGGAGTAGTGGGCAGCGGCGTAGCCCAGATCCTGGCGGAAAAGCGGGACACCATCGCCTCCCTGGTGGGCTGCCCTGTGGAGATCAAGCGGGTCCTGGTGCGGGACCCCGCCAGGGCGCGAGAGGCGCCGGTGGCGCCGGAGCGTATCACCAGCGACCCCGGGACCATCCTGGATGATCCCTCCATCAGCATCGTCATCGAGCTCATCGGCGGCGAAGAGCCGGCCCACCAGTACATCCGCCGGGCCCTGGCGCAGGGCAAACACGTCATCACCGCCATCAAAGAGGTCATCGCCAAGCACGGCCCCCAGCTCCTGGAGCTGGCGGAGCAGAAGCAGGCGGCCATCCACTACGAAGCGAGCGTGGGTGGCGGCATCCCCCTCATCGCCCCGTTCCGGCAGAGTCTTCTGGCCAACAGCATCTCGGCCCTCTACGCCATCATCAACGGCACCACCAACTACATCCTCACTCGCATGGCCAAGGAGGGCCTGGACCTGGCGGATGCCCTGCGGGAGGCCCAGGCCCTGGGCTACGCAGAGCCCGATCCCACCAACGACGTTTCCGGCACCGACGCCGCCTACAAGCTGGCCATCCTCGCCAGCCTGGCTTTTCACACCCAGGTGGCCCCCGACCAGGTGTACCGGGAGGGGATCGACCGCCTGACCGCCCGGGATTTCCGCTACGCCGGCGAGCTGGGCTACGCCATAAAGCTCCTGGCCATCGCCAAGCGGGAGGAGGCGGGGATCCAGGTGCGGGTGCACCCCTCCATGGTGCCTGGGGACCGCATCCTGGCCCGGGTGGACGGCGTCTTCAATGCCGTGGAGGTGGACGGCGACCTCACTGGGCCCATCATGTTCTACGGGCGCGGCGCGGGCTCGCTGCCCACCACCAGCGCCGTGACGGCCGACCTCATTGAGCTGGCCCGGGAGGTGCGCCAGGGCACCAGCCGCAGCCGTGCCACCCAGTCCCTCTGCCTCCTCCCGGTCACGCCCATGGAGGAGATCTTGACCCGCTACTACGTGCGTATGAGCGTCCGCGACCAGCCGGGCGTCCTGGCGCAGATCGCCACCATCCTGGGCGGCCTGCGCATCAGCATCGCATCGGTGATCCAGAAGGAGTCCGACGAGACCGCCCAAGTGGCTGAGATCGTACTGATGACCCACCTGGCCTCGGAGCGGGCCATGCAGGAGGCGCTGCGGCAGATGGCCGCCCTGACCACTGTCGCCGAGATCGGCACCATGATCCGGGCGGAGGGATAGCGACCCATGTCGACCGTGCCTGTGCCGGGGACCGACCTTGCCGCCCTGGGGAACTTGGTCCAGTGGCTGGAGGAGGAGCAGCGCCAGGGCAAGGCGCTGGTCTTTAAGGTCCAGCAGGAGTTGGAGCAGGTACAGGGTGGCCTGTGGTCCCTGGGCGACCGGCTGAACGCGGTGGAAGGCGCCATCAGCGCGGTCATGGCCCACGGCTCCCGGGTCGCTCGGCTGGAGGAGGACCTGCGTCAGACCCGAGAGCTGGTGGAGCGCATCCAGACGCGCCTGGACCAGGAGCAACAGGAGCTTTCTGCCGAAGAGCGCCAGCTCCAGGCGGAACTGGCGCGCGAGCGCGTAGCCCGCTCCGAAGTACAGCAGCGCCAGGAGCAGCTCGCTCGAGATCAGACGGCCCAGCGGGAGAAGCTCCAGGCGCTGGAAGATGCCAACCGCCGCCGCCAGGAGGAGCTGTTCAAGCTGGAGCAGGCGCTGGACCCCCTGCGGGGACAGGACGAGCAACTGGCCAACCGCATCGCCTCTTCCCAGGAGCAGGTCAAACGCCTGGAACAGACCCTGGAGGAGCTGCGCCAGGAGCAACGCTCCCTCCAGGCCCAGGACGAAGTGGTCCAGGGCCGGCTGATGCACCTCAGCGACCAGGTGCGCCGCCTGGAGCACCAGGAGCCGCTGCAAGAGCTGGACCAGAAGGTGACCCATGCCATCAGCGAGCAGGCGGACCTCCACCGGGTGGAGCGGCAGCGCATGGAGCGCGGCATCGTGGAGATCCAGGCAGCCTACGAGCAGTACCGGGGCACCCTGGACGACCTGCAGCAGCAGGTGCTCCAGCTCCACGGCAGGAGCCAGTCCACAGCGCAACATCTGGACCAGCTCCGGGAGCTGCTCTGGGAGCTGCGGGGCGATCTGGGTGAGCAGCTTGGCGCCATCGCCACCGGCGAAGAGCAGCAGCGGCGCCGCCAGATCGCCGAGCTAGAGCAGCAGATCAAAGAACTACGGGCGTGGAACCTGAAGCCCCCAAGGAGCTGACGTGTACCAGGGCGTCCTGCGCCACTACCGCGAGCGCCTCCCCCTCACCGAGGCCACGCCCCTCATCACCCTGGGGGAAGGGAACACGCCCCTGGTGGCGGCGCCCCGTCTGGCCCGGGAGGTGGGCTGCGCCCAGCTCTATCTCAAGCTAGAGGGCTGCAACCCCACCGGCTCCTTCAAAGACCGGGGCATGGTGGTGGCCGTGGCTAAGGCGGTGGAAGCCGGCAGCGCCCGCATCGTTTGCGCGTCCACCGGCAACACCAGCGCCTCCGCGGCAGCCTACGGCGCCCGCTTCGGATTGCGGACCCTGGTGGTGGTGCCCAAGGGCAACATCGCCGCGGGCAAGCTGGCCCAGGCCATCGTCTACGGCGCGCAGGTCATCGCGCTGGAGGGCAACTTCGACCAGGCGCTGGACATCGTCCGCCGGCTGGCGGAGGCGCACGACATCACCCTGGTCAACTCCGTGAACCCCTACCGCCTGGAGGGGCAGAAGACCGCGGCCTTCGAGCTCGTGGACGACCTGGGCGACGCGCCGGACCTGCTGTGCATCCCCGTGGGTAACGCGGGGAACATCTCGGCCTACTGGAAGGGGTTCAAGGAGTACCACCAAGCCGGCCGATCACACACCCTGCCCAGGATGATGGGTTTTGAGGCCGCGGGGGCTGCGCCCATCGTCCGGGGCGTGCGCATCGAGCAGCCGGAGACCATCGCCTCCGCCATCCGCATCGGCAACCCCGCTAGCTGGAAACTGGCGGTGGCCGCGCGCGACGAGTCGGGCGGCGCCATCCAGGCGGTCACCGACGATGCGATCCTGGAGGCCTATCGGAAGATGGCCCAGGAGGAGGGCATCTTCGGCGAGCCAGCCTCCGCCGCATCTGTGGCCGGGCTGTTCCAGTTGGCCCGGCAAGGCATGGACCTCCAGCGCGCGCGGGTGGTCTGCGTTATCACCGGCTCCGGCCTCAAAGACCCGGACACCGCCCTGAAGATGCCGCAGGCCATCCGTGAGGCCCCGCCAAACCTGGCGGCCATCGAGGCTGCGCTGGGCGGCTTCTAGTACCTAGTATCCTAAATCAGCGTCACAAAGCCCAGCCCAATCCCGCTCACCCTGAGCTTGTCGAAGGGTGGGCCGCTCGTGGTTCGACAAGCTTGTCCTGAGCCTGCCGAAGGGCTCACCACGAGCGGCAGGTCCTAACGCTCTTTTCCGAAAGTAGGTACTAGTGTCCTGAAGCGTTAGTTCGTTGAATAATAAGCGGCAATGCTTGTCATGCTGAACGCTAGTGAAGCATCTGGTTGGGTGGGGCATGCAACCCCATCCAGATTCTTCGTCGCTGCGCTCCTCAAGAATGACATTGTGCAGCGAATCTCTGACTCAGGACACTAGCCAGCGGGCGGGAGGGAGTCGCCCAGACCCTGGCTCTTGTAGAGCTGGGCCTTCTCGGCATAGCTCTTCCCGGTCTCCTCGATGAGTGTCCGGTGGCGCTCCATGGTGCGGCCCTTCAGCTCCGCGGGCATCCCCACCACGAAGGCGCTCTCCGGAAACTCCTTGTTCTCCAACACCATGGCGCCCGAGGCCACGATGGACCACTGGCCCAGTTGCACCCCGTCGTTCAGCACGGCCCCGTTGCCGATGAGGCAGTGATCGCCCACCACCCGCGCGTGGCACATCACCCGGTGGCCGATGGTACAGTAGTCGCCGATGGTGGTATCCCGATCGCCGTGGATCACGCAGTTGTCCTGGATGTTGGTGTGCCTGCCGATGGTGATCTTGGCCGTATCGCCCCGGATGACGGTGCCGGGCCACACGCTGGAATACTCCCCGATCTCCACGTCTCCCACCACGTAAGCGAACTCCGAGACGAAGGCCGTGGGGTGGACCACCGGGGTCTTGCCGTTCAGGCTGCGGATCATGCTGCGCCTCCTCAGGGCCGTTTATTAACTCCGCACTGCAGGCTGATGGTTAGGTCGAAAATACTGCGACGTCTCAAGTCCCCTCCCTCCTTCGGCAGGCTCAGGACAGGTCTAGCTCCCTCCCACCAGGGGAAGGAGGAAATGTCCCCTCTCCCTTGATGCCTGTCCTGAGCGAAGTCGAAGGGGGAGAGGGCTAGGGAGAGGGTGAGCCCGGCCACACTGCGGATGTCGGCTATATTATCAATGACCGTAAGCCCACAGCATAGCCGCTCAGCATGCCTCAGGCTTGAGCCTGAGGTGGCGGGTTGATAAACACCCTCCCTCCTCTGGGCTAGCCTAATTAGTGCCGCCCTATTATACTGGGGGACGCGTGCCGCCAACACCAGACGGCCATACCGAGGGTGTTTAACAATGTGTTTGGCCGCTCGTGGTGAGCCCTTCGACCCTTCGACTACGCTCAGGGCAGGCAGGCTCAGGGTGAGCGGATTCTTAAACACTCTCGGCCATTCCGCGGGCTGGCCCCAGCGCTGGCCACAGCACACAAGGAAAGGGAGGAAAAGAGGCCCGTGCTTTTCAGCATCGCCGGTAAGACCCCCAAGATCCACCCCACCGCCTTCGTCGCGCCCAATGCCGCGATCATCGGCGACGTCACCCTGGAGGCCAACGCCAGCGTCTGGTTCGGCTGCGTGCTCCGGGGCGACTCCGGCGAGATCGTCATCGGCGAGGGGAGCAACGTCCAGGACGGCGCCGTGCTCCACGAGCGCACCATCGTCGGCAAGCGCTGCGTGCTGGCCCACATGACCCTGACCCACAACGCCGAGATCGGCGACGACGTGCTCATCGCCAACGGCGCCCGGGTGCTCCAGAGCGCCAAGATCGGCGACGGGGCCATCATCGCCGCGGGCGCGGTGCTGCTGGGCCCGGTGGAGGTGCCGCCCCGCACCATGTGGGTGGGCATCCCCGCCAAGCAGCTCCGAGAGTGCGACGAGCGGCTGCTCACCATGACCAAGCGCCTGGCCGAGGGCTACTCCAACAACCGCGGCCGCTACCTGGAGGGCCTCACCCCTGTGGACGACATCGCCAAGGCCTTTATGCAGCGATTGGGGTAGGACTGAGGGCTGAGGGCTGAGGGCTGAGGACTGAGGACTGAGGACTGAGGACTGAGGACTGAGGACTGAGGGCTGAGGGCTGAGGACTGAGGACTGAGGGCTGAGGAGGAGTTGCTGGTTCCGTGGCTGGGCAACGGGAGGGGAACGAGGCAATAACCACTAAGCCACCTTCGAAGGTCGCTCGTTTTGAAGACCTGGTGGCGTGGCAAAAAGCGCGTGAGTTGACACGCCAGGTGAACCTGGTAACCCGCGAAGGCCCATTGGCCAAGGACGCAGGACTCTCCCGACAGACGCAGCGGGCGGCGGTCTCCGTCATGTCTAACATCGCAGAAGGCTTTGAACGGGGAGGGCGGGGTGAGTTTCACCAGTTCCTCTCCACCGCCAAGGCATCCTGCGCCGAACTCCGTTCCCAGCTCTACGTAGCCCTGGACGCGGGCTACCTCGATGCATCGCAGTTCAAGCAACTGATGGCTACGGCGGAAGAAGTCGCGTGCATCATTGGCGGCCTCCGCGCCGCAGTCCAACGGCAGCGAAAGGAGGGTGTTTAATAGCGCCCCCAAACCCCCTGCAAGGGGCCCTTCGGCTGCGCTCAGGACAAGGTTCACGGACCCCCTTCGGGGTTTTATGGTTCGGCAGGCTCACCACACGTTTGTTCGGGGGCACATCAGGCCGTCCCCAAACTCAGCCTATGGACCGCTCACTTTGAGCGGCGGCCCGTGGCTGCCCCAAAATGGTTCGTCAGGCCCCCCCGTTTACTATCGTGCGATGAGGCCATGATGCCGTTACACCGCCAGCCTTTTCGGCGCTATGTGGGGGCGCCACCACAGCCGATAGAGCTTCCACAGATTGAAGGCGGCGCCCGTGAGCAGCCATTCGGCACGGACGGCGGCAAGACCACGCAGCAAGAACCGGCGCAGCCCCAGCACTTCTTTTATGGTCCCGAAGATTGGCTCTATCAGCCAGCCCCGTCGGCGTACGGCCTCGGTAGCGTACGGCTGCTCCATGCGCGCTCGATGGGCGACCACCGCCTGATGCCAGGGATAGACCGTGCCATTACCCCCTAATGATTGAGTGTCCACGAAAACGGGTCAACCCCAGTTCTGTTCAGTCCGATCTTGGCAATAACATCGGCGATTCTGGCCGAGACCATAGTGATGAGCGTTCCTTCAGGCTCCTGCGCGGCATAGGCTATTTCGCTTATGGTAGTGGCAACTTCCGCTAGTTCTTGCTCAATCTTAGGGAAGATTAGCGCTGACCGAGCGAGATGCTCCTTGGGCGTTTCCCAAAGCTGCCGGGCCGGCGAGCCACCGCGCATCAGCGCCTGCTCCAGTAGCCTATAGCCAGCAAGATAGTGGGTACGGTCTGGGCGGACAAAGGTTGACGTGAGCTGCCTACGACGCGACCTTGTCCATAGCTGCCAAACCAGTCTCCCGCAGAGCAAGGCGCTTACCAACGCGAGGAGCGCCCCAGCAGCAAAGCCAGCACTTATGCTGTCAAATTGAGTAGTGACCAAACCAATTGCGTGTTGAAAAGTGACCCCCAACGCAAACGCGTAATCTGCTCCCCAATTAAAAGACAAGAGAGAGGCCCTCCATTGGGCTCGGGGGTCACCGCCGACAGAGGGCGTGGCGTCAAAAGGTACCCAGCCGTGCTCAGCAAAGTGGACTTCTACCCAGCTATGGGCGTCGGAAGCTACCACTTCAAAAGCTCCGAGCAGGGGCTGATACTGTCCCGGTAAGTAACCGGTCACAATTCTAGATGGAATCCCGATGCTACGAGTCAGCACGGCAAGGGCAGTGGCAAATTGCTGACAGAAGCCCCGTTTGTCATCAAAGAGAAAGACTTCAGTCGCATCCCGCTGCGGAGGAAGTGGCGGAATGTTGAGATCATAGCGGAAATTGGTCTGGAGGAACTGAACGAGAGCTTGCACCCGATCGATATCAGTGGTTTCCCCTGCCGTGACCGACTCAGCTAACCGTCTGACTGCCGGGGAGAGGGCGGGCAATTGTGTGTAGCGATTGTCCGGATGAGCAGCGTGATCCTTGCGAAGACCTTGAGGGGCAAAGGGTGGGAACCGCGAGAGTACCGCATAGCTGGTCCCAGTGGAAAGTGCTCTAGCGTCGATCAGGGTGCCGCCCAGACCGCCCTCCAGGATGACCGTTGGGCTGAGGTGGTGGACCGTTTTGGGCCAGTAACCAGTGAGGAGCACTTCAGCTCCCTCTTGAACTACGGTAAAGCTCTGGACATATTCAGTGCCGCTGTGGGCGGACCGGGGAACCTCTAGATCGAACCATCCCTGGTGCTGTCTAACTAACAGCCGCCGACCACTGGTACTTCGCCAGGACTGACCGTCGTACTCGTCGAGGGCAAGTCCACGCCAATAGCTCTGGATTTCACTTCGCACATAAAGAACAATGTTCTGACCTGGTTTACCCCGATATGCCAATGACATCTGAGGTTCCTTAGCGCCCGCGCTACTAGTGGTTATAGACACGAAGGGGAAAAGCGGGGTTACAGTCTGCCCTCGGATCTCCCTGCGTAAGGGATAGCTAACCAAGGGGGAGCCCAGCAGCTGGCTGTTAGCAGGACGGGGCAATAAAACAAAGAGCGCTATTGTCCCAAAGGCCAGGAGGGTGAGGATCCCTAAGCAGTAAAGGGTGGCGCCCAACGAAGGACGCCGACCGATTACTGCGAGCGCCACGCGCTGACCATCAAGCAGAGCGGCTGCGAAGAGGGCGGTCAAGGCAGCCACGCCGTAGGTAATAAGGAAAAGCAATAGCCACGGGCTGAATGTAGAATCGCAGGCAATGTACAAGAGGAGGAGACTGTAAATCAGCATGATGAATAGGTTGCGACGTGTCTTGAGGTCGAAGCTGGCGATGCACAGGATAGCAACGCTCGACTGAGCCTGTGGTGGGATACCACCAGAAAAACCCGTAATCAAGCCCACCCACATCCAGGCCAGCGACACACAGATGAGCGCTGCCAGCAGCAGGCTGTGGGTTTTTGGAGTCGGTCTGCCTGCGTTGCGGTAACTGTAGACTTGGCCACCAGTCATGATTGCCAGTGCCGTGGCGCCATCAAAGGGGACGCCCAGAGACCAGGCGAGGCCTGCTATCGCTACAGCCATACTGCACCCCACGGCGCTCCGAAGCAGGAGGCTTAGTTCTGGCTCGGCGGAGGTTTGCGGCCGGCTGAAGCGCATCGCCGCCAGTCTGCTTACCACTCCTGGGCCTCGTGGGATGTGGCGTAGGCAGTAATAATCGCAGAGATAACTTCAGCCGGCGCTTGCCACTTAGACCAGGGCATTGTCAGAACACCTGGCAACGGCTGAGCCAAGGAAGGAAGGCCGTCTTCCTCAAAACCCAAGAAGGCCACCCGCATCCAGAGCCTGCGTCCAATCACTGGTTGCATGAGCATCTCAACCGAGGGAGTGGATGGCGATAGCACTATGACGTCTCTTGCTGTTCCCACACGACGCAAAAGAAGGGGCAAAGGCTCGGCAGTTGAGGTGGCCTTTAGCCCTGTTAAAAAGTCGAGCGCTTGCGCATAGTTAAGCGGTGCACTAGGGAAGCCGGAGGCTATCAAACGGACGGCCTTGCCTTGCATGTGCATTACATGGGTCAGGCTAGCAGCCACCTTTACGCTATATTCAAGCGTAGTGTCTTTATAGCTTCCGAACTCAGTTGAACTGTCCAACACAATAGCAAGCTCCATCGGCTCAGGTTGAGCGAACTCCTTGACAATGAGCTGGCCCCGCCGGGCAGTACTTCGCCAGTGGATCGCCCTCAGTGGGTCCGGCTTGCGATATTCTCGGGTCGCAAACACCTCGACATTTCCTCCTCGGACCACCTTTACGTGATCGGCGCTGCTAGCCGAGCTAACGGGGTGTGGAACCTGCTGAAGCGAAAGATGCCAAGGCAGCACCTTGACCTTTGTGAGTGCTGGCACTCCGCGCCGATAGTGGAAGAGGCCAAAGGGCCCGCTACACCCTAGTTTGACAGCGCCGAGGGTATGGTAGCCACGCTTGTCGCAGACCACAGAGTATGTCAGACTTGTTGCTGTTCCCTCAATCAGCCAGCAGAAGAAGACCTTTTCCTGCTTATCAGGAGCATCCAGTTCACAGTGATCTGTGATGCTCACTAAGGGACAAGCACGCTTTATTTGAAGGTTCAGGTGGACGTCTACTCCGTCTTCCTCACTTACCTGAATCCTGGCAAGATAAGGTCCGCCGGGCCGTCCGACTGACCGGGTCACGCTGAGGGTCCGCAGGCCAATCCAGGGAATCACGAAAGAACTGCTAAGCACAATGATCATAGCAGCGGTAATGAGGTACAGCCATCCCATTCTGGTCTGGGCTGCTGCCAGATAGAGCAAGACGGTGAGCAGTGAGAAGCCTATCCCACGTCTTGTTGGGATTGGCATGGTGAGTCAGAGGGGTACGGGAACTTGCTGAAGCAGCTCAGCCACGATGGTCAGAGGCGTGGCGTCAGCATACACGTTAGCGATTAGTCTATGCGCCAGGACCGGGCCTGCGACCGCCTTCACGTCGTCAGGGGTCACGAAATCTCTTCCGGCCAGTGCGGCCCAAGCCTGCCCCATACGCTGGAGGTCTACGGATGCCCGCGGACTTGCTCCAAGCGTGACGCGTGAATCGGAACGTGTGGCCTCCACAATAGAAAGCACATAATCCCGGACATGCTCAGTCAGGGTGACTGAACGAACCCACCGCTGAAAGGCGACCACATCTTCGCCGGTTAACACCGGAGAGATTTCGCGTTCTTGCTTTTCGCTCATCTGCAGAATCTGTAACCCTTCCTCGTGGTCAGGATAGCCCAGAGCTGTAGAGATGATGAAGCGATCAAGTTGCGCTTCCGGCAGTGGAAAGGTACCGTAAGTTTCCACCGGGTTCTGGGTCGCAATGAGAAAAAAGGGGGGTGGCAGCGTATAAGTGGTGCCATCCGCCGTCACCTGGCCTTCTCCCATCGCCTCCAGCAAAGCAGATTGCGTGCGTGGAGTCGCCCGATTTATTTCGTCGGCCAATACTACATTGGCGAAGATAGGTCCAGGCACAAAGACAAACTCACCGGACCGTTGGTTAAACACAGATCCTCCGGTGATATCTATGGGGAGAAGGTCCGGGGTGCACTGAATCCGCTGGAAACGAACCCCAAGTCCTGCAGCCAGGGTTTTTGCTAAGAGCGTCTTGCCGACGCCCGGCACATCGACTAATAGCACATGGCCGCCAGCCAGGAGACCAGCGATACTCAGATCTAACAGCTCACGCCGAGCCACAACAGACTGGTAAATGGTTTGCCGAAGGCACTCAATGGCCTCGATGAACCGATGCGAATCCATCACGAACGGATAACCCCGGCTATTTGCGGCCAGTGTACAAAGTATGCAGAGAAAATGCCAGCAGTACCCTCCTCCTCAGTCTTGCCGGAGTTGGAGCCTCACAGACCATCTCTTAAACAGAGGGTCATCTATTCCTCTCCCCAACCAAGTCTCCCTGGCTAAGCGCATGGTTGAAGGAGATGTGTGGCCCGGAAATAATGAGAAAAGCAGACGATAAGATTGTATCAGCGCAACCGCACCACCGGTGAAGAATACCGCTGGTACCCAGGAGTTTACTGGCTCCCCGATAACCCCCAAACCTCGAACTTCGTGGAATGGGATCACTCGGCACCCGAGGTGGGGAAAAACACGAACTTCTTGGGTGGCGAACCTGCTGGTGCAAATGTTCCATCGAGGCCGAAGACAGGGGCCACGGTTCACCTATACAATGCTACCGCCTGAAGAACCTCTATGTAGGGGAGGGCATTGGTAGGAAAGCCCAGGGATCCCGTGAACTTAGGAGCAGGACCTATGAACGCTACTTACACAAGTATCCCTCAGCTCTTCAATACGGCACGAATCATCCTTTCCTGGTGCGTCTGTTTGCTTTAGCGTCGAAAAGGTTAAGAACTTGCTGGCGTAGGTAGCGTTGAACGAAGGAGTTCACTGTCCCGTCGGGATACAAGATCCGGTTGCCAATTAGAGGTTTCAACTTCCGCTCTAACACCAACTCTGAGAAGGGGATGCCGGCCTTCTCTACAAGATCTGATCGGGAGTATTTGACGTTGGTCCAGAGCCACTCCCAGACCTCGTTCACAGACTCGCTCGTGAGATCCGTCAGTTGCTCTGCACGCTCGACGTTCAGCTTCGTCCAAGCGATGATTATTTTGACGTACTCCTGGTTGCCTGTTACCAAGAGCACTGCTTCAGGGCTCTCGTTCTCCTTGAACCAGGAGAGCTTCTCACCGTAAAGGTCCTCATTCATTTGTCACCAGACTGTGATGTTCCAGATAAAAATGGGCAAGATGGATCAGTGCTCCACTTCGAGAAAGGTCTGACCTCCTCGCGCTGAGTACCAAGTCCAGAGCCAGGTTGACCTCTTTGGCTTCTGTCTCTTCCAAGACGAAATTGAGGATAACGGGCACCTGAGATCTTTGTTGAAGGGCGCTTGGCGCAGTGATGTCAACGACTTCGAGGCGCGCCAGCCGTTCCAGCTCCTCAATCTGTCTCGTATCATCAGGGAGCAAGTTCGAAAGCTCGTCGACGTCAAAAGTAGTCAGAAGATTTTCGAGGAGCGCCGCCCGCCGCTCTGGGAGGTCTCTTCCAGATAGGCGGTTGAGGGTCGCCAGGTAGAGCCTCGTCTGCGCATCGTCCAGGTCCCAAACGGTGCAGCGCGCTGTCTGATAGTCTAGAGCACGGAGAACGCGCAATCGGTTATGGCCGTTGATCACCTGGAACTTGCCCGCTTCCCACGGATGTGGTCGTACAGTCAACGGCTCATATCTCCCCGTTCGCTCGATGTGCTTACGCAGTTTCCTGAGCGTCTCTGCATCCATGAAATTGCTGTTCTCCGGATGCGGCATCAGCAAGTCAATGGGTATGTCTTGGAGCATTCTCTTTTCTGCTTGCACAGGTTCAGCGTCCCTCTCCAAACAGCGCCAGCTGTCTCCCGCGTCGGGACCTACGGGGCCAACCACCAGCGATATTGCAGGTGCCGCGGGCCAGGTCTGGGTTCTTACACGCGCAGACTGACAGAACTATGGAGTGCTGTTGGGCCATAAGGCCGATACGCTTGTAGATTTCCGTCCGTGCAGCAAGGGGGAGCGTAGTTATGAAAGAGTGCTCAGCACGGATCGCCAGACGCCGCGCGTCATGGTAGAAACTGAGGAGCTCCTGTAGGACAGCCTCATCTCGAATGTTCTGTTTAAGAGACTCCTGAATGCGTGGGCGCAGAAACAAGACGCTTGCTGCGGCGCGCGACACCCCAACCCCTGCCAGCGCCGAAAAAAGACGACCAAGACTTTCGTGGCTGTCCGTGAGCCCGGGAAGGACCGGATCGAGCCGGGCCTCAGTCGCGATACCACCAGCTATCAGCCTCGCGATTTGCTCCAGTCGTACGCTTGGCCGCTCGGCGGATGGTTCAAATAAGCCTGCCATCTCTTCGTCGAGGGTAGTAATACCTACCTGGGCCCTGACCATGCCCGCGTGCTTCCAGAGAAGATTCATCGTATTGTCAGGAATGCGACCTTTGGTTAGGAAGGCCACGCCTATACCTTCAGAAAGCAGAAACTCTAAGACTTGGTAACCAAGCCTTAGCACTTCAGGCACTGGTTGGAAAAGATCGCAGGAAGGGCTGAAGTAAACCGCCCGCGGTCTCGTTTGCTTGCGGGCGAGTTCATCTCTTAGCTTCTCCAGTGTATTCACATAGACAATGATCTTATCCTCACCGGGATAGGAAGTATATCCAAGCGTGTAGCAATAAACGCAACCAAGCGCGCAACCCGCAGTCAGGTTGATGGTTGGCATACGGGATAGGCAGGCAAGATTTGACGGTGTGAGGACGGAGGACCGGCGTTCAGCTTTGATCACGGTCACCATATGTCTTCTCCTGAGAAGTCCGGCTTTTCGGTCCTCGTTTTGGCCCCGAGCACATAGGCATGGTTTCCTGTCAGCCTCAGGGGCTTCGTCACATCCCGAACGCTGATCGACTCGAGCGAAAACCCAGCCATGTGTTCAACGAGGTCCTTGGGTGTGAGGTCCGCATCTTCAATGATGACATAGTCGCAGTTCTCCATCAGGCGAGCAATGACGCTATCGCCGGATGTTGTCACTAGACAGTTTGGGTTGAACGTCCTGACTGGGAGGAAAAGGCCTGGTTGCAAGGAAGCGAACGCCTCATCCGAAACTAAGGCCAAGTACAGGCCGCGGTAATACTCGGAAAGGGAGGGCTGGACAAGGCCCCTGCCCTCCCTCAGGCCAACTCGAACTTTCGAGAGTGCCAGTGCCTCCGGTCCCACGCCCGTCGGGGCCAGGCAGATGTGCGGTAAGTATGCACTGTGGTCCGCAGATGGTGCCGCCTTACTGAACTGCCATTGGGAGTCTTCATGAGACACACATTGGATAGAAAAGCGACTGAGGTTGTTGAAGAGTTTCGATACCAGAGCGATGCGAAGACCGTTCCTGGCCGGCAGGGGTTGCGGTTTGCTCAGCCACCCTCTGTAGTCGTCGCCCAGGAACATCAGGCTGTCCACCAGACCGCGAAGCTTCTTACTGCGGAAGAAGCGTGACGGGTCGGCAAGGTCCAAATCCACGGACCAAATTCGGAACTTTGGGCTCAATCCGATGGATTCGCACAGCGCTTTGACCTGACGGCAGAGGCTTGCAGCGAGATTTCCACTGCCGGCCCCAATATCGATGAACTCCAATGAAGCAGAGTCAGCGTTAATCGGTTTGTACGTCTGCAATATAGGATGAATAATACCCTGACATAGGCGTTGGGCCCGTTCACGGATCCAGGGATCGATGGCATAGCTGAGGCCGCCAGCTAAAGAATTGATGAGCCTGAAACTTTCAAAACGCGACCGCTCGGCGACCGCTGGATAGAGGAGAAGCGATAGTTGTGAATCCGGAGACAGCGCGTACTGCCTATAATGATAAAAGAGTTCCGGCGCCCCAGTGCCTGCCACAGTAATAATGGGAAGAAACTGCGGATCATCCGGCACATCGGGCATTTTAAGCTTCGCCAGCAGATAGCAAGGATTTCGAAGGGTGCAGGTTCCGGCCCCTAGCACTTCCGGATAGGAAACCACAGCGGTGATCCCAAAGCATTCAAAACCCAGCATGGCTTGGAGGGCTTGAACCTTGTAGCGGTAGCTTTTGGCTTCTCTCCATTCAGACAGAAACACATCAAGCAACGAAAAGAATCTGAAGCAGAATTCTCTCCTCAGCTCGGTGCCAAAACCGGATCGGAGGTATTTGCGCCACGCGAGATGGAACTCGTCAAGGCTGTCTTGCACCCTCCTGGTACCGGCCACTCTTAGGGGCTCCCAATAGGAATCCCAATCCTTGGTTTCAGCAACGAATCGTCCGCCTTGGGCAACCTTGAGGCTGGTCAAAAGAAGCTCTTTTTCCAAAATCGAGAGGAGCGCGCCTCTCCCGTGAACTCGTACAAGCCCTTTCTCAGGCGCGAGAACCGTCATCGTTGATTCACAATCCCTTGTTAAGAGACAAAGTCTGTTGTACGTATGGGTAGGACCGCGCGCTGAAAGGGCAGGCCTGAAGAAAACAACCGTTCTAATCTTGACTATCTTAGCATGGGAGAGCGATGGGTGCAAGGGTGATTTGTCACAGGGGGAGAAGTCTGTCGAAGCGGCGCCTTGAACTTGTTGTAAAGCGAACACCCCTCACGGCGTGAGGGGTGTTCGGTATGGGCAAGAAGCGCCAAAGTGAGAACACTTGTATTAGTCTGGCTCCCCGAGCAGGATTCGAACCTACAACCCGCCGGTTAACAGCCGGCTGCTCTACCGTTGAGCTATCGGGGAGCGCAAGAGGGCATCCTCAGTATAGCAAAGCCCCCTAACTGAGGAAAGCGTTCGCCTCACTAGCGACGCCACTCCCCCGGCTCCACCACCCGCCTCCTGCTCCCACGCTGCTCCTGCCACTGTGCCAGCCACCACAAGCCGTCTATAATGCTCCCAGTGAGCTTGCCAGCCCCAAGGCAAGCCCTAAAGGGAACCCGTGGCTCAGGGGGGATCCCCAGACCCGCCGAAAAACAAGGAGTCTTGTGTCACACAAGTGGACGGCCTTCTCCGTCGTGTCCCTGGGCACCTTCATGGGCACCATGGACATGAGCGGCCTCATCGTGGCGCTACCCATCTTGGGCCAGCGCTTCAACGAACCTCCGGAGACGGTGCTGTGGCTGGTACTGGCCTTCAGCCTGACCTTTACCAGCATAATGCTCACCGCCGGGCGGGCCGCGGACGTGCTGGGCCGGAAGCGGGTCTACGCCGCGGGGTTCCTGGTGTTCACCCTGGGATTGGCGCTCTGCAGCACGGCCCAGGGCCTGTGGCAACTGGTGGGCTACCGGGTGTTCCAGGCCGTGGGCGGCGCCATGCTGGTCAGCAACACCAACGCCATCATCGCCGACGCCTTTCCAGATGCAGAGAGGGGTAAAGCCCTGGGGCTGATGGAGTCGGTGGTGGGCGCGGGGCTGATGGCAGGGCCTGTGGTCAGCGGTATCCTTCTGGACCTGTGGGACTGGCCCGCCATCTTCTTCGTGCGTATCCCTCTGGGGATCCTGGGACTGGCGCTGGCCTGGCGAGTGTTGCGAGAGGCGACCCCGGCGGGGCCGCGCCCCCGCTTCGACCCGTCCGGCGCGCTGACCCTCTCCGGAGGGTTGCTATGCCTGCTGGCCGCCATCAACCAGGGACACCGGGCTGGCTGGGGCTCTCTCCCGATCCTGGCGCTGCTGGGCGGCGCCTCACTCCTACTGGCAGGCTTTTTCCTCATCGAAGTGCGGGTCTCCGCGCCCGTGATAGATCTGCGCCTCTTCCGGGACCGCACCTTCGCAGCCTACAACACGCTGCTGCTGGCCTACTTCATCCCATCAGCTTCGTTGCCCTTTCTGCTCCCCTTCTTCCTGGTACAGAGCGTGGGGTACGCCTCCTCGGTAGCGGGCCTTTTCCTCACCGTGGTGCCCGTGCTGATGTTCCTGATGTCGCCCTTCACGGGCGTCCTGTCGGACCGTCTGGGCTCCTGGGCCATGTCCACGGGTGGCCTCGCCTTCCTGGGAGCTGGCTACCTCCTGGTCAGCCGTCTGAGCGCCGACTTCTCGGTGCTACAGGCCATCGTCGGTCTCGGTGTGGCGGGCGTGGGAGCAGGGCTCTTTCTCACCCCCACCTACAGCGCGGTGATGGGCGCGACGCCCCCGGACCACCTCGGCACCGCCTCGGCCCTCATCGCCACCTTGCGAGGTGTGGGGGTGTCGGTGGGCCAGGCGGTCACGGCCAGCTTCCTGGCCATCCGCCGGGAGGAGCACCTGTTCGCGCTACCCACAGCGCTGGACGACGCAGCCAGGGCGCGGCAGAGCCTCGCCCTGGGGTTCCAGGATACGGCGCTGCTCATGAGCGCCGTGGCGCTCTTGGGCGTGCTCGTCTCTCTGATCTACGCACGCCCGGCTGCGGGGCCACCCAAGCCGGAGCGAGTGCTGGCAGAGGCGCGCCATGACTAGGGGTGAGCAGTGAGCAAGCTGGGCCAGGCCCAGCGGGCGCTCCTGGAGTCTCCCCTGGACGGATGGCTGCTCTACGACTTCCGCCACAGCAACCCACTCTTCTGGGAGCTCCTGGGCGCCTCGCTCCACTCGACTCGCCGCGTCTTCATGCTCCTGCGTCGGGAGGCTGCGCCCCTGCTGCTGGTGCACCAGGTGGACGCCGGGCACTTCCCCAGGGAGGGCCTGGAGCAGCGAGAATACCGCAGCCGGGAGGAGCTGCAGGCGCTGCTGCGGCAAGCCCTGGGCGGTTGCCACAGGGTGGCCATGGAGTACTCCCCCCTGGGGGCGTTGCCCGCGCTCTCCTGGGTGGATGCCGGCACCCTGGAGCTGGTGCGGAGCCTGGGGATGGCTGTGGAGTCTTCCGCGGAGCTGGTTCAGGCCGCGCTGTGCCGCCTGACCGATGGGGAGCTGGTCTCCCATCGGCGGGCAGCTAAGGCCCTGAGCCGGATCGTGCTGGAGGCTTTCGACTACGTCGGAGCGCAGGCGCCACGCGGGGTCGATGAGCTGGCGGTGACGGGGTTCATCCGGGAGCGCTTTGTCACGGCGGGCCTCTGGACCGACGAAGGGCCCATTGTGGCGGTCAACCAGCACGCGGGCGACCCCCACTACGCGCCCACGCCCGAGACCTCCCTGCCCATCCGGCCCGGCGACTGGGTGCTCATCGACCTGTGGGCGAAGGAGCCGGAGGGCATCTTTGCCGACATCACCTGGGTGGCCTACGTGGGCGCCCAGCCACCACCCACCCATCGCCGGGTCTTCCAGGTCGTGACCGGCGCGCGGGACGCGGCGGTGGACTTCCTGCGCCGAGAGGTGGCTGCGGGCCGCTACCCCCAGGGTTGGGAGGCCGACCGGGTAGCCCGGGAGTTCATCGCCGCGGCGGGCTATGGCGACCGCTTCACCCACCGCCTGGGCCACAGCCTGGGACAGGTGGTCCACGGCTATGGAGCGAACCTGGACGGCTACGAGACCCTGGACACCCGCCGCCTGACGCCCGGCCTGGCCTTCACCATCGAGCCGGGTGTCTACCTGCCGGATTTCGGGATGCGCTCCGAGATAGACCTGTACATGGGGGAGTCCGGGCCGGAGATCACCTCCGCGGCGCAACGAGAGATCGTGCTGGTGCAGCCATGAATCAGACCTTGGCCTTGCTCCTCCCATCCCAGGGAGGAAGGTGGGGTCTACAGCGGTGGCCGCCGAGTGTGCCAGTCGGTCATCTGTTGATACGCGTGACCGATGCGTAGCACGGTGCGCTCGCCCCAACGTCGGCCGATGATCTCCAGGCCCATGGGGAGCCCATCGGCCGTGTAACCGCAGGGCACGGAGAGCGCCGGTAGCCCCGTAACGTCCCAGGCGCCGGTAAACTGGCCATAAAGCAGCCCAGGCGGAAGGGGCGACATGGTGGGGGCCACCATGGGCGTCGTGGGGCACAACAACGCGTCGTACTGCTCCATGAGCGCGTCGTAGATCCTGATAGCCCGAGTGCGGGTCAGGTGGGCGTTGACCAGGGTGACCGCGGAATCGCCGTAGCTGGCGCGAATGCCGCTGAGGAGAGCCGGATCGTAGCCGCCGGCCCGCGCCGTCACCCAGGGGGCATGGTAGGAGGCCCGCTCACCACGGATGATAGGGCCGGTCACAGCCCGGATCTCGGGCAAGTGCGGCAGCGTCGCCTCCATCACTGTCGCGCCCGCGGCCCGCAGGGTGTCCGTGGCCCGCTCCACCGCGCCTTTCACTTCGGCGTCCAGCACAGAGTCGTCCATGTAGTTCTTGATCACCGCCAGACGCAGCCCGCGCACGCCACGCCGGAGGTCGGCGGTGTAGTCTTCCGCGGGTACGTTCACGGAGTGGGGATCGCTGGGATCGTACCCGGCAACGGCGTTGAGCATGATCGCGGCGTCTTCCGCGGTCCTGGCCATGGGGCCAGTGTGATCCAGGGTCCAGCTCAGGGGGACAACCCCCTTGAGACTGACCCGCCCGTAGGTCGGCTTGATACCCGAATTGGCGCAGAAGGAAGAGGGGACCCGGATGGAGCCCGCGGTGTCGCTGCCCATGCCTCCGAGGCAGAGCCCAGCCGCCACCGCGGCAGCGGTGCCGCCGCTTGACCCGCCGGAGATGTGGCCTAGCTTGTACGGAGTATGGGCGTTGCCGAAATGGGGGTTGATGTTGGTGAAACCGCTGGCGAACTCGTGCATGTTATGTTTGCCCACCACCACGGCGCCGGCCCACAGCAAGAAGTGTACGGCGGTGGCGTGGTCGGTGGGCACGTTATCGGCCAGGACCTTGGACCCGGCAGTGGTCAGCACTCCCGCGGTATCGTAGAGGTCCTTCAAGCCGATAGGGATGCCATGGAGAGGGCCCCGGTACCCACCTCGCGTGATCTCCGCTTCTGCGGTCCGGGCTAGCTCCATCGCCCACTCCCGAGTGACGGTGATGTAGGCGTTGAGGCGGGAGCTGATGGAGTCTACGCGCTGTAAGACCGCTTCGGTCAGCTCCACGGGCGAGAGCCGGCGGGTGCGGATCAGCTCCGCTGCCTCCCGGATCGTCAGGTAGGGCAGGTCTGCCTGAGCGGGTTGGGGCAGATGGGGAAGGGGTGGCAGCGACCCCAGCCATGGCCGGGCCCGGACCGAGGAGGCGCCGGTGAAGGCCCCTGCCGTCCCGGCCAGACCCAGGGCCGTCCACTTCAAGAACTCTCTACGTGAAACCCACGATTGGAACAGGCGCGCCGTGGTGCCTGAGGTCAGCGCCATCCTTATGCTCCTTTCTATCCCTACGGGGCCGGCAGCTATCTATGCGGGCCGAACTATAGGTTTTTTCTGGCGACTGACCTATTGTATCCCTCAGCCTGCGGGGTGTCTACGGGATTGAACACCGCATATATACACCCTCCCCCACGAACGGTATACTTAGGTACACAGACATCGCTGACGGCGCGGCACGCTGCCCGCCAGCCGGAGAGACCCATGCCTGACCGTCTGATCTACCTGGATCACGCCGCCACCACTCCGGTGCGCCCCGAGGCGCTGGAGGCCATGCTGCCCTACTTCTCGGAGCAGTATGGCAATCCCTCCAGCATCTACCGCTTGGCCCAGGAGGCCCGCAAGGCTGTGGACGAGGCCCGTCAGAAGGGGGCCCGGATCCTGGGCTGCCGGCCCAACGAGGTCATCTTCACCAGCGGCGGCACCGAGTCGGACAACACGGCCCTCAAGGGCGTCGCCTTCGCCGCCCGGCAATGGGGTACCCATATCATCACATCAGCCATTGAGCACCACGCGGTGCTTCACACCTGCCAGTTTCTGGAGAAGTTCGGCTTTCAGGTGACCTACCTGCCGGTGGACGGCGAGGGCATCGTCGATCTGCGGGAGCTGGAGGCGGCCATCACCGACCAGACCGTCCTGGTCAGCATCATGTACGCCAATAACGAGATGGGCGCCATCCAGCCCATTGCCGAGATGGGGGCGCTCATCAAGAGCAGGAGCAGGGCCCTGGGCCGGAGCATCGCCTTTCACACCGACGCGGTGCAGGCCGCGGGCGCGCTGGACCTGAACGTCACCCGCCTGGGGGTGGACCTGCTGAGCCTCTCCGCTCACAAGTTTTACGGCCCCAAGGGCGCGGGCGTCCTCTACCTGCGCCGGGGCACGCCCTTCCTGCCTCAGCAGCAGGGCGGCTCCCAGGAGCGCTTCCGCCGGGCCGGCACCGAGAACACACCGGGGATCGTGGGCACCGCGGTGGCTCTTGAGCTGGCCGTGGCGGAGCAGGAGGAGGTGAGCCGGCGCCTCAGCGGGCTGCGGGACCGCATCATCCGAGAGGTGCCCAGGCGGGTGCCCGACACCCGCCTCAACGGCCATCCCACCCGGCGGCTGCCCAACAACGTCAACTTCTCCTTCGAGGGCGTGGAGGGCGAGCCGGTGCTGCTGGGGCTGGATTTTGCGGGGATCTGCGCCTCCAGCGGCAGCGCCTGCACCTCTGCCTCGCTGGAGCCCTCCCACGTGCTGACGGCCCTGGGCCTCTCCGCCGACCTGGCCCACGCCAGCCTGCGCCTCACCCTGGGGCGGGACAACACCGAGGCCGACGTGGACTACCTGCTGGAGACGCTGCCGGGCATCGTGGCTCGCCTGCGGGCCCTGTCGCCCCTGGCCCGGAGCGCCGACTAGCCGGCGGGGCACCGCCCTTCGACAGGCTCAGGACACCGCAGGCTCAGGACAGCGCCCATGGCCTCCATGTACTACAGCGAACTGGCCCTGGACCATGCAGAGAGCCCCCGCAACGTGGGGGTCATCCAGGAGGCCGACGGCATCGGGGTGGAGATGAACCCGGTGTGCGGCGACCTGCTCACCCTCTTTATCAAGGTGCAGGACGGCCACATCGCCGACGCCAAGTACCAGATCCGGGGCTGCGCCGGGGCCACTGCCGCCAGCAGCGTCCTCTCTGAGCTGCTCATCGGCGCCTCCCTGGAGGATGCCGGGCGCATCACCTTCCAGTCGGTGCTGGACGCCCTGGGGGGGCTACCCCCCAGCAAGCTCCACTCCGCCGCCCTGGCGGAGGTGGCCCTGAAGAAGGCCCTGGCATACTACCAGAGCAGAGGGACGAGGTAGTCGCCAATTCTGTGCTAGAGCTTCTGTCATGCTGAACCCTTCGTGAGCCTCAGGGTAAACTGCGTGAAGCACCTGCCTGCCGCAGGCAGGTCTGGTGGGGCGGGGCGTCCTTACCCCAGATTCTTCGCTACGCTCAGAAGGACATTCTGCAGCGAATCTCTGACTCATGTCCTAGATCGGCCCCATAAGGAAGCCCGTGTTGGCCACCCCTGCGATTGGAGAAGCCTTAGCCAACTATCACCTCAGGCTGCTCCCAAGCCCCTGACCCAGTATCCGCCTCCTCCCGTCGCTGTAGCGCCGGCGGCGCGCCTCCCTTCGTCAACGCGCCGAAAGCGCTGCCTTTGACGGTGAGCTCAGGGTAGGCTAGGATAGGGTCTGATGCGCTCCCTCCACCTACTGCCTTTCTTCAGCGACGGTGAACTTTTCCCTCTTTGTCACGGTATCTATGTAGAAGTCCGTCGGCGTAGGTCCGAGCAAAGAGAGCGAGAAAGCCCATGCGCATCAGAGGGTCTGCCAAAGAGCGATTGAAGATGGTCGCCCGCGCTCAGTTGTTGCCTCTGCTGGGGCTGATGGCGCTGCTGCTGGGCCTATCCGGCTGCGCACTCCTGGCCGCCAGTCCCCGCGTGGCGCCGCCTGCGGTGACCACCGCGGCGCCCCAGCCGGCGGCGCCCGGGCGCGCCGGTGGCGAAGCCGGGCTCCCCTCTGTGGCCGACGTGGCCGCGGCCGTGCGGCCGGCGGTGGTCTCCATCACCACCCGTGACCTGGCGCTGGACTTCTTCCTCCAGCCCATTCAGCAGGAGGGCGCAGGCTCCGGCGTTATCTTCGACGCGGCGGGCTACATCATCACCAACAACCACGTTATCGAGAACGCCCGGAACATCCAGGTATCCCTGCCGGATGGCCGCACCTTCGACCGGGCCACGGTGGTGGGCCGGGACCCCCTGACCGACCTG
Source organism: Chloroflexota bacterium (assembly GCA_016190485.1). Lineage (GTDB taxonomy): Bacteria > Chloroflexota > Dehalococcoidia > SHYD01 > SHYD01 > JACPQN01. Next base: position 6,337 of record JACPQN010000021.1, on the reverse strand, counting down.
GCGGTGCTGAAAGTCCAGGGCAGCAACCTGCCAGCGGCCAAGCTGGGCGATTCGGACCGCTTGCGGGTGGGCGACTGGGTCATCGCCATCGGTAACGCGCTCTCGTTGGAGGGTGGTCCCACGGTGACGGCCGGCGTCGTGGGCGCCCTGGGCCGCTCCATCCAGGAGTCCACGGGCGCCGTGCTGGACGACCTGATCCAGACGGACGCGGCCATCAATCCCGGCAACAGCGGCGGGCCGCTCATCAACCTCCAGGGGGAGGTGGTGGGCGTCAATACGGCCATCGACACCAGGGGCCAGGGCATCGGCTTTGCCATCAGCGTCAACTCGGCGCGGCCTATTCTCGACCAGCTCGTCCAGAACGGGCGGGTGGTCCGGGCCTTCATGGGTGTCCGGGTCTCTATGATGACGCCAGCCATCGCTTCCCAGCTCCGCACCTCCGTGACCGAAGGCGTCGTCATCGTCAGCGTGCAGCGGGGCGCGCCCGCGGCCGCGGTGGGCCTCCAGCCCAGCGACGTCATCACCAAGCTGGAAGGGCGGGCCGTCAAGACGACGCGGGAGCTCCAGGCGACCATCCGCCAGAAGAAGCCCGGCGACCGGCTTCAGGTGACCTACCTGCGGGACGGCCGGGAGCAGACCGCCACTTTGACCCTGGAAGAGATGCCTGGTGGCCGGTAACGCCTCGCCCAATGGCGGGCCACCAGGCGAGAGGATCCGCTTCCTGTGGCCTCGGGGGGCTGTTCCCGGGCGGCGGGCGGTGGGGCTCGCCGGCGCCGTCGTGCTCCTGGCGGGAACCCTGGCGCAACTGCTGCCCAGTGGGCTGGCGTCGCCCCACTCCTCGGAAGCCAGCGACGCGTTCACTCCCGTCATCTTTGATCGCTTTCATCCACTGCGCCAGCAAGGGCAGGCCGGCCTCTCCGCGTTGGAAGGCGCCGCGCCTCGCGCGCTGATGACCGTCTCTCCCGACCTCCATGACTTCGTGCCGCCCCAGGGCACCCTGCACCCCAGGCTAGAGTCGGCCCTGAGCCAGGTGGTGGTCCAGGCGGCCGCCGGGGGGGACCTGCGGACCCTGGCTCGCTGGCGAGGGGTACCCATCCTTGACGACCGGCTCCAGGCCATCCTGGAGACTGAGGACGGGGCGGCGGAGGAAGTGGCGGAGGCCGCTCGCGCCCTGGGGATCGACGTCCAGGCCCGCTATCGGCACTTGGTGCAGGTGCTATCGCCGGTCAACCGACTGGAAGCCCTGGCGCAGCTCCCTCGGGTGCGCTTTGTCCGCAGGCCCACGGCCTTCTATCCCCAGGTCACCAGGAGTGAAGGGTTGTGGATCGTGGGCGCGCCCCGCTGGCACACCGGGGGTTTTCTGGGCCAGGGCGCCAAGGTGGCGGTGGTGGACCAGGGCTTCCGGGGCTATACGAAGCTGCTGGGCAAAGACCTCCCCAAAGAGGTGCGTACTCAGTCCTTTGTGGAGGGGGTGTCGGATGTGGACCGGGCCACCGTCCACGGGACGGCCGCCGCCGAGATCGTCTACGACATGGCGCCGGGCGCCATCATGTACCTGGTTACCATCTCTACCGAGGTCGAGTTGGGCCTGGCCATCAACTGGCTCATCGAGGAGGGCGTGCAGGTAGTCTCCTTCTCCCTGGGCGCTCTGGCCGCACCCACCGATGGCTCGGGCGTGCTGGACGAGATGGTGGACCGCGCCCGCGCCCAGGGCATCCTGTGGGTGGCGGCCGCCGGCAACTACGGCTCGGGCCACTGGCAGGGCACCTTCGCCGATGCCACCGGAGACGGCTGGCACGAGTTCGCGCCGGGCAAGAAGCTCTTTCCTCTGGACGTGGGCGTGGACGAAGTAGCCGTGTTCATCCTCAACTGGAATGACTGGCCCTACTCCGCCCAAGACTACGGGTTGTACCTGTTCTTTGAGGGTGTGGGTGGAAGCTTGCAGCTCCTGGGGTTCTCAGATAGCGCCCAAACGGGGGACCAGTCGCCGGTGGAGGCCATCGTCTCCTTCTTCCTGCCGCGCGGACGCTACTACCTGGCCATCAAGAAGCTGAAAGCGACCCGGGATGCCCAGTTTCACCTGTACAGCCTGGCCCAAGACCTGCCTCAGGGGAGCCCGGAGGGTAGCCTGGCCAGCCCGGCCTCGGCGCGGGGCGCGCTGGCCGTGGGCGCCACCGACGGGTTCGACCGCCTGGAGAAATACAGCTCCCAGGGGCCCACGGGCGATGGCCGGATCAAGCCGGACCTGGTGGCGCCCGATGCGGTGTCCACCGAGGCCTTTGGCCGCCAGGGGTTCCCTGGCACCTCGGCCTCGGCGCCTCACGTGGCTGGCGCCGCGACCCTGGTGCTCTCCGCCTTCCCCCGGATGACGCCTGCGGAGATCCAGGCATTTCTGGAGAGTCGGGCGCTGCGCATCGGCCAGCAGGAGAAGAACAGCGCCTACGGAGCGGGACGGCTCCAGCTCGGCCCTGTCCCCGACGTATCGCCTGTGCCCTCTCCCACGGCTTCGGCGACGCCTACGGCCACCCGCACGCCGACGCCCACCGTCACGCCTACGGGCACCAGGACGCCCACGGCCACACCTACACCGCCGCGGCCCACTAGGACGCCCACCGCCACTCCCACCCCTGGCCCTACCAAGGTGCCGGCCACCCCCACCATGATCGCCTGGCCGGACCACCAGTCCTACTTCCCCTACGCCCCCAAGGCCAGCCCCTAGCGGGGATCGCACCCTCCCGTCAGTATGTCTCTGACAACATAACGGCTATCAGCCGTGTAGTACGTTTTCATCTATAGCGGGCGCAAAATCCCCCACGCGGAGGATGCACCAGCAGGGCCTCCCAGCCGACACTATGGGTAGTAAGCAATGGGAGGCCCTAAGATGTTTCGACCCGAGTTCGGCCGCGGCTGCCCCCACCAGTCCCTGGCCCAGCGCCTGGGGGAGGCCAGCGTCTACTCCCCCTGTGAGCAGTGTCGCCTGGAGCTGGTGCTCAACCGGCTCGCCAAGACGGCTGTACGAGACCAGCCTTCCCGGCCGCCACAGCACGCTGCGCGAGCCGCCTAGCCTCCCCTGCACCACCCGGACGTCGGCCAGTCGACAAGAGTGATCCGGATTCGAGGACAGGCGCGTCTCCTCCACCCGATGGCGGAGCGAAAATCCCCTTGACGGCGTATGTGACGGAGCGAGCGCTGAGGGATACTAAGGAGGCCGAAGATGTTTCGCCTGGCCCGGGAGTCCCGTTGCATCCAGCATGACCTTGTCGCCCGTCTGGGCGACCTTACCGCCTACTATGTCTGCCAGCAGTGTGGCCAGGTGCGCCTGCCGAAGGGCGGTGTCCTGAGCCTGCCGAAGGACGAGGACTGTGCGCATTTAGTGAGTAAGCCTACCTCAGTTCTGGCTGCTCTCAGGCCCGGGCCCAAGCTGGCTGCATAGTAAACCATCTCGAAATGCCTGTAGAAGGGTGGTAATACGAGCGGCCTCCCCCTCTCCTCAATCCTCTCCCGCCAGGGGAGAGGAAGCTACTTCGTCCCCTCTCCCTTGATGGGAGAGGGCCAGGAAGAGGGTGACTTGCATCCTCGAACAAAACAGCGCCCGCTGCGTTTCTTGAGACTGTGACTTCGTGTAGCCCTGAACACAACTGCATCACGCCTTGCGTACCGAGAGCCGCACCCGGTGGCCCTCCACGGTCTGCTCCTCGCTGTAGGCGCCCTCCGCGGTTCCTGCCTGCAGCACCCGTGACAGCGTTTCCATACGGATGTACTCCTGGTGCGCCTCCATCACCTGGGCGATGGCCGCGTCGCCCTCATAGTAGGTCTCGATGTTGTCGGCGATCTCGAAGGCGGCGCTACGGCGCATGGTCTGGAGCCGGTGCACCAGCTCCCGGGCCAGCCCCTCAGCCGCTAGCTCCGGCGTTACCTGGGTTGAGAGGGCCACCAGGTAGCCGCCTTCGCTGGCCACGGTGTAGCCTTCCCGGGGCGCGTACTCCACGGCGAGCGCCGCCTTGGGCACCTGCCACCGCCCCACGCTCACTGACTCACTGGTCTGGAGGGCCAGCTCTAGCTCTTCGGGGTCGAGTCGCTCGACCTCAGTGAGGAGCGAGGGCAGCTCCCGTCCGAAGGCCTGGCCGTAGCTCTTGGCATTGAACGTGACCCGGGGGCGAGACACCTCCCGCGGGGTGGCCAGCACCTCCACGTCCTTCACGTTCAGCTCCTCCCGCACCTGCTCGGCCAGCCGGCGGAGGGCCTGCTCCTCGCCGGCATAGCGGGACTTCACCAGCACCTTCTGCACCGGCTGGCGCACCTTCAGGCCCGCCCTGCTGCGGGCGGCACGCCCCAGACTTGCGACGCGCATGACCAGGCGTGTGTCCTGGCTCAGCTCCGCATCGATCGCCGTCACGTCGGCGTCGGGGTAGCGGCAGAGGTGGACGCTCTCGGGCGCCGCCTGGTCCACGGAGCGTACCAGGTTCTGGTACAGCTCTTCAGCCACAAAGGGGGTGAAGGGCGCCAGGAGCTTGGCCAGGGTCACCAGGCAGGTGTACAGGGTCTCGTAGGCGGCCAGCTTGTCGGCGTCGGCCTGGCCGGCGGCGCCGCTGAGCAGGCCGCTCTTCCAGAAGCGGCGCCGGCTGCGGCGCACGTACCAGTTGGAGAGGTCCTCCACGAAGTCCTGGATGCGCCGACCGGCATCGGTGGGGTTGTAGGCCTCCAGCGCGGTCGTCACGTCCTCGATGAGCTGGTTCAACTCGGAGCGGATCCAGCGGTCCAGCTCCGAGAGCTGGGGGGTGCCCTTGGTGGCCTTCGGATCGTACTGGTCGATGTTGGCGTAGATGACGAAGAAGCTGTAGGTGTTCCACAGGGTCAGCAGGAAACGCCGCAGGTTCTCACCCACCAGCTCGGTGGAGAAGCGGCGGGGGTTGCCCGCGGGCGATGCAGTGTAGAGGTACCAGCGCAGCGCGTCGGCCCCGTGGAGGTTGAGCACCGACCAAGGGTCTACCACGTTGCCCCGGGACTTGCTCATCTTTTCGCCTCGGGCGTCCAGGATGTGCCCCAGGCAGATGACGTGGCGGTAGCAGATGCCCTCCGTCACCAGCTCCGGCTCGGCGCCGTGGAGCAGGGTGGCCAGCGCGTGGAGGGTGTAGAACCAGCCCCGGGTCTGGTCCACGGCCTCGCAGATGAAGTCCGCCGGGTACCAGCGCCGGAAGGTGTCTAGTTGCTCAAAGGGGTAGTGCCACTGGGCATAGGGCATCGCGCCGGAGTCGAACCAGGCGTCCAGCACCTCGGGCGCCCGGCGCATGGCGCCCTCGCAGTGGCGGCACAAGAAGGTCACCTCGTCCACGAAGGGACGGTGGAGGTCCAGGTCGTCGGAATAGCCGCGAACGCCCGGCTGGCGCATCAGCTCTGCCCGGCTGCCGATGCACTGGTGGTGGCCGCACCCTTCGCACTGCCAGATAGGCAACGGCGTGCCCCAGTAGCGCTCCCGGGAGACGGCCCAGTCCACGTTGTTTTCCAGCCAGTCGCCGAAGCGCCCCTCCCGGATGTGGGCGGGATACCAGTGGATCTGGGCGTTGCCGTCGATGAGCTCCTGCTTGAGCGCAGTGGTGCGGATGTACCAGGATGGCTTGACATAATAGAGCAAGGGCGTATCGCAGCGCCAGCAGAAGGGATAGGTGTGGGTGATGACGCCGGTCCGGTACATGAGGCCCCGCCCCTGAAGCTCCTGGATGACCAGGGGGTCGGCCTCCTTGACGAACTTGCCGGAGAAGGGCGCCGGGCACGGCTGGACCTCTCCCTTCAGGTCGACGTGCTGGACGAAGAAGAGCCCCTCCGCCTTGCCGATCTCGAAGTCATCCTCGCCGAAGGCAGGGGCGATGTGCACCACGCCCGTGCCGTCCTCCATGGAGACGAAGTCACCGCCGATGACCCGATAGCTGAGAGGCTGGCCATCGGGGTGCTGGTAGGGCGCCAGCTCATCCCTGGCCGACGGCGAGCCGCCAAAGCGCATCATGGTGAAGCCCATCTCCGGCGGGCTGTACAGCGGCTGGTAGCGCAGCCCCACCAGCTCCGAGCCGGGCAGGGTGGCCACTACCCAGTACTCGTCGCCCTGGAGGGTCTGCTCCACCAGGGCCTGGGCCAGCACCAGCCGCTCCCGGCCGGGCCGGGCCTGGCGCCGGGTGTCGGGGCCGGGGTGGTCCGCCACGGCCCGCTCCACCACGGCGTAGTTGGCTTCGGGCGCCACGGCCAGCGCGGTGTTGCCGGGCAGCGTCCACGGTGTGGTGGTCCAGGCCAGCACGTAGCTGGGCACATCCTCCTCAAAGAGCACGTCCACCGCTCGTCCTGAGCC
>JACPQN010000018.1 GCA_016190485.1 Chloroflexota bacterium | reverse complement strand
CGGAGCGCACCACCCGACCGTCCACCAGCACGTGCACCACGTCGGGCTGGATGTAGTTGAGGATGCGCTGGTAGTGGGTGATGAGGAGGACGCCCAGGTTGGGGCCGGTGAGCTTCTTCACGCCGCTGGAGACGATCCGCAGGGCGTCAATGTCCAGCCCGGAGTCGGTCTCGTCCAGGATCGCGATCTCCGGCTCCAGCACGGCCATCTGGAGGATCTCGTTGCGCTTCTTCTCCCCGCCGGAGAAGCCGTCGTTCAGGTAGCGCTCCGCGTAGTACTCCTCCATCTCCAGCTCGCCCATCTTGGCCTTGATGCGGCGCCAGGACTCCAGGGGGTTCACGTCCTTGCCCAGGCGGGCCTTGAGGGCCAGGCGCAGGAAGTTGTTCAGGCGTACGCCGGGGATCTCCATGGGGTACTGAAAGGCCAGGAACAGGCCCAGGCGCGCCCGCTGGTCCGGCGTCAGGCTCAGGATATCCTGACCCTTGCAGTAGACGTGGCCGCCCGTCACTTTGTACTTGGGGTGCCCCATGAGGGTGTTGGCCAGGGTGCTCTTGCCCGAGCCGTTGGGGCCCATGAGGGCGTGCACCTCTCCCCTGTTGAGGCGCAGGTTGACCCCCTTCAGGATCTCTTTGCCCTCCACCGCGACCCGAAGGTCCTGAATGATGAAATCCGCTTGCCCGTTGGTCGACATCCGCTTCTGCTACCTCTACTGAGAAAAATGATCGTGGGCTATGCGCCCAGGGCTTCTACCACGGAGGGTGCGCTCCTGACGATGGCCAGGCGCAGGGGCTGGCCCCCCTCCCGGCACAAGTCCGCCAGGGTGATGGAGTGCAGGGTCTCGTTGACCTTCTCCTGGAGCAGCGCCCAGACGTCCCGGGTAGCGCACTCCGGTTTGTGGATGCCCATACAGCAGGTCTGCTGGTCGGTGCCGGCGAACTCCAGGCATTGCATGGGCACGAAAGGCCCTTCCACTGCGGCCATAACGTCGCCCACGGTCACCTCGGCGGGGTCCCGTAGCAGCAGGTAGCCGCCGTGGGCGCCCCGAACGCTCCGCACCAGCCCCTTATGGCGCAGCCCGGCCATGAGCTGCTCCAGGAAGTCCTGGGAGATCTGCTCTCGCTCGGCGATATGGCTCAAAGGCACGGGGCCCTGGCCGTAGGCCCGGGCCAGTTGCACCATGGCCCTCACGCCGTATTCGCTTTTTGCCGAGACCTTCACCCTGCCGCTCCTTCTCTAGTCCCAGGGGCTAATCCCGACTAAATCTGTCACAATTACTATTGTACGGGGCGTGGCCCCCGCCGTCAAGGCGCGAACCTGAGAATATCCACTAACCCCCCAAACCCCCTGCAAGGCCCGCAAGAGGGTTCATGGAACCCCTTCAGGGTTTGGTTTGTTCGGCTGCACATCCCTTCGGCAAGCTCAGGACAGGCCCCCGAACCCCTTGGCAAAGCATGCCCTGAGCCTGCCGAAGGGAGGCTATGCCTCTCTGCCCTCACTCTGGTTAAGCACTCTTCTCCTCGTCTCTGACCCTCTGCCCCCCTCATCCCCTGGCCGTCGAGGACACCATGGAGCTTGTGGCGGCCTCAGGCTTCAGGCCGGGCGCCGAGGCCGCCAGGGCGTCTATCTTGGCCGCCAGGATGAAGTCGTTCTCGGAGAGGCCACCGATCTTGTGGGTCCACAGGAGGACCTCCACCTTGCCCCAGGCCAGAGAGAGATCCGGGTGGTGGTCTTCCGCCTCCGCCACCGCGCCGATCTGGTCCACCAACGCCAGGGCCGTGGCGAAGTCTTTCAGGCGGTAGGTGCGCCGCAGGCGGCGGTGCTCCTCCACCGTCCAGTGGGGCACCTGTGGCGTCAGCCCAGCGATCTCCTCCGGCGTCAGGGGTGGTGTACCGCTACGGCAGGGCACGCATCTCCGCTGTGCAAGGTCTGCGGTGGTCATCGCGGCGCCTCCTGGCCTGAGCCTCTATAGCGAGAAATCCGACTAAATCAGTGTAGATTAATTGTAGCAGGCGCTGGCGATGGGAGCAACGAGAGGGGGGGCTGCCTGTGGCGGCCCCCCCTTCCGCGGCGCGGCGTTCGCCGCGACTGCGCGGTAGACCTACCTTTCCTCTACCTCTTGAGGTTCACCAGGTCTTGCAGCATCTCGTCCGAGGTGGTGAACACCCTGGAGTTGGCCTGAAAACCCCGCTGGGCAATGATCATGCTGGTGAACTGCTGGGCCAGGTCCACGTTGGACATCTCCAGGAAGCCATTACTCACGGAGCCGCGGCTGCCGGTGCCCGGCACCCCCACCTGAGCCGCCCCGGAGTTCAGCGACACGGCGTAGAGGTTGTTGCCCGATTTCATCAGCCCGCCCGGGTTGGGGAAAGTGGCCAGGGCCAGTTGCCCCAGGGTCCGGTAGAGGCCGTTGGTGTAGATGCCCGCCACCTCACCGGTGGTGCCGATGGAGAAGGAGACCAGGGAGCCTGCCGCCGCTCCATCCGTGGTAGCCACCAGCTCGCTGGGGCTGGTGAGCTGGGAGATGGTGCGGGGGTCCACCGATACCGTATAGGCCGGCGCGCCGGTGGTTGCCGGCGGGGTGATGGTGATCTCCACACCGGCCGTGGGCGACGCTACCTTGCCCGTTGCGCCGTCAAAGGTGATGGTGGCGTCGGTGGGGGCGGAGACCGTGGTCCCGTCGCTCACCGCGGAGGCGGCGGTCCAGGTCCAGGTGTTGGCTCCCGTCTTGGTGAAGGTGAGGGTGATCTTGTGCTGGCCCCCCAGGGAATCGTAGGTGGCCACGGTGTTGGAGAAGGGCGCCGTGACGTCCCGATCCAGGTTGCCTTTCAGGGTGACCGTGGTGGAGACCTGGCCGATGACCCCCTGGCCGATGGGGATCGTGATGCCCTCCACCGCCCGAGAGGTATCCACCACGCCGTTCGTTGCGTTCCATCCCAGCACCCGATAGCCGGTGCTGGGGTTGACCAGGGTGCCGTCCGTGGCCAGGTCGAAGGCGCCGTCACGGGTGTAAACGGTCTGCCCGCCGTTGTTCAGCAGGAAGTAGCCGTCGCCCTGGATGGCCAGGTCGGTCTGCTTGTTGGTGGCCTGCAGGTTGCCCTGGGTGCCCACGGTGTCGATGGCCGCCACGGCCATGCCCAACCCCACCTGGACGGGGTTGGAGCCACCGCGCGCGGCGGTGGTACTGGAGGCGCCCCGCACCGTCTGGCTCAGGATGTCTTGAAAAGTCACCCGCCCTACTTTGAAGGCGGTTGTATTCACGTTGGCGATGTTGTTTCCTACTACGTCCAGCAGCGTCTGGTGGCTGCGCAGCCCCGAGATCGCTGAGAACACTGACCGCATCATGGCGCTGTTGCTCCTTTACACGTCTAACCCATGGTTGGGTGTCTTGATGTCGTTCGGTCGATGGGCTTCCTCCGAGAGGGCCAGCCCCTTCGACAGGCTCAGGACAAGCCCTTCGACAAGCCTGCCCGTCCGGCAGGTAGCCTCAGGACATGCCCTTCGGCCACAGGCTTAGGCAAACACGACCCCGTCTATGTTGGTGAAGACCTGCTCCCGGGCCTGACCCGTCTCCATGGCGGTGACGATCCTGCGGTGGGCCACGTTGGCCACCACGGCCATGCCGTCCAGCAGGATCAGGGGTGAGCGCACTCCCTTGCTCTGGGCCCGGTCCATGGCCCGGCCCAGCCGTTCCAGCGCCCTGGCGTCCAGGGGCAACTCCCGTTGCAGGATGCGTCGGGCGGCGTGGCTGGAGAGCTCGACCCCTCGCTGGGACGCCTCCGCGCCGGCCAGCACGGCCGCAAAGGAGCCGCCGGACGGACGCCGACCCTGGCGGGCGGGCCCTACCTGCGGGGCAGCCCAGGTTGTGGCACGAACCGGGTCAAGTGGTCTTTCCATCAGACGTGGCTCGTGGGGCCTCGGGCGGTCCCTGAATCAGGCGGATGATCTGCGTCAGGGCCAGCTTGTGTCCCGCTACCTCCACCAGCGCCTGGCCCTTGCTCATGGACACTCCCGTTACCTGGCCGGCTACCTGGCCCGACTCTGTGGTGGCCTCCACCTGCTTGCCCAGCAGGCTGGATGCTTGGCTCATGGCCGACCACTGCCCCATCTGCTGGAGGGCCTGGTTCATGGCCTGGAGCTGTTCCAGGATGTTGAACTGGGCCAACTGCACGATGAACTCCCGGTCCTGCATTGGCTGCATGGGGTCCTGGTTCTTGAGCTGCGCGACGAGGAGCTGTAGAAACTCCTGCTTCCCCAGCCCCTGCCGCTCCCGGGACTCCTGGGCTCCAGGGAGCCTCGCAGCCGACGGCACCAGGGCCGTGTCCTGCACCGTGGTCATGGTCACCTCCTACTACACTCTGTAGTCTACGTGTGCTCCGGCCAAGGGCGGCGTTACCACCGGGGCGTCGTCGAGCCGGGCCTGCCCCGTCTGCGTGTAGGGCGCCTGGCGGAGTACTCCAGGAGACGGGTGGCTCCAGTGCTGGCCTCGGCCGCCCAGGAAGCCACCCATGGCCCAGGAAGGGTCATGGGTGAGGCTGAATCCCTCCACCTGGAATCCCTGTCGCTCCAGGGCGCTACGCAGGGCCGGTAACGCCGCCTGGAGGGCGTCCCGTGCCTCCTGGCTACCTACCTCCAGGCTGACGGAGACCCGGCCATCCTGGTGCTGGACCGTCACCTCCACCGATCCCAGGGATGGCGGGTCCAGGCGAATGCGGGCCTCCCTGTCGCCCGAGACCACCAGGGTGGTAATGGCGGCCGGGAGTTGCCGGGTGGATACCCCTGTCCCAGGCATGGACTGGGCCGGCTCCGCCGGCACAGCCGCCCCCGTCGTCCGGCCGCGAGCCTCCTGCAGGTGAGGGAGGTAGGCCCCCACCAGCGCCTCCGGGGGGAAGCCGTCAGTTGCTGCGGCGCGCGCGCTCCGTGGTTCGGCCACGCCGAAGTCGGGGGGTGGCGTCTCGGCGCCAGCAAGCTGCACGCCCGGCAGCGCCGCGTCCATGGGGCGGGCAGGGGCCATCGCCGACAGCCGTGGCACGTGGTCACTGTGACTGGCGACGGGGTGGCGAGCCTCCCGCTCCAGCGCGGGCCGAGGAGCGCCCGCAGGCCCGGCCTGTCTGCCCCAGGCAGGCGCCGCCGGATCCCTGAGTGCTTCATGGCCGGGGTTTTCCAAACCCCTGGGTAGGTGGCCGACCTCGGCCCTCGTCTTAGGAGCGGGGAGCTGCGGCGGCGCCGAGTGCTCGCGCTTGGCTGCCCTGGCCAGCTTGCGGATGCCGCGCTCCTCGGGGGCTGGCAGGGCCTCCGGCGTGGCCATGAGCAGGCTTTCCAGTGAACCAGCGGCCAGGCGCACCGACTCTTGGACCTGCTCCTGCGGCGACGCGCCGCGGTCCTGGAAGGGGTGGCCAGTCTCAAGGCGGCGCACCGACTCTTGGACCTGCTCCTGCGGCGACGCTGGCGCCGCGGAGGTATCGGCAGTCGGCCCGTGCCAGGCTGGGCGCGTCTCCCGCTCCCTCTGCACGGGCGACGGTGGCTGCGGCCTCGACGGAGCCTGCCCGTCCGGCAGGCGGGCTTGCCGGCCAGCGGAGACGGTCTCCACCCAGGAGACGGGCATAGCCGTCGCCTCACCTGGGGGGTTGAGCGCTGCCGGTTCTTGGTTTGCTGCCTGCGCATCGCTCCGGGCCAGGCGGGAGGTAGGCTGACCGCTCTTAGGGGTTTCTCGCTCCACTGCCGTGGCTCCGGTCGGCCAAGGCCCTCCCGACGGCGGAGCGCCCGTCTCGGGTGACTCCGCGACTGCCGTGGGCTTCGACTCCTGGGGCGCGAAGACCAGCGGCGGGAGGGTGTAGGCTAACGCGTACGCGGCAGGCAGCACGGCGTGCTCCGCAGCGAGCGGCGATTCCTCTGCTTCCGGTGGGGCATCAGCCCTGGCCTCGTCGCCAGGCCCGCTTGCGCGCAGCGCCATCAGCGGCGAGGTGTCGCCAAGGGCGAGACGCTGCTCTCGGGCCAGGCTCTCCAGCAGCGCCGCAAACAGGCCGGCTCCTCCGGTGGGCAGGCCCGGTTCAGGCTTTGGGCTAATCTCAATGCAGGCCGCGGTGACCGCTGTCTCCAGGGATGGAGATGCCATCAGGTTCGTCTGCATTATCTTCTCACCTCCTCTCTCATCGGAACCACGATGCTCTTGCCGTTGTCCCAGTTGTCGCCAGCGTGCTAGCGACGTCCTTCGGTCACAGCGCTCTTCAGGAGGGCTAGGCGCATCCCCGCCAGGCGGGAGAGGGCGCTGTAGGTGGTGGCCGTCTCGGCCAGGTGGAGCATCTCCAGATCGATGTCCACGCTGTTACCGTCAGACCGGAGCTTGGCGTCCGGCACAGTCACCACCTCACTGCGCAGCGCGCCACCCGAGCTGAAAAAGGGATCCAGGTGACGGGCGTTAGAGCGGGCCAGGGCCAGGAGTAGCCCGCTCTGGTCCTGGCGCAGCTCCGCGTTGAGGAACTCCTCAAAGCGCACATCCGACTTCTTGAAGGACGGCGTATCCACGTTGGCCACGTTGTTGGAGATGATCCGCTGCCGCAGCGCCAGGGCGTTCAGCGCGCTCTGCAGCGCCTGGTCGGCTGAAAGGGGCCTGCTCATGCCTGCACCTCCGTGAGACTGGGTGGGATAGCCTGATAGCGCTGCAGCAGGGCCAGGGTGCGTGCGAGGTAGCGGCGGGTCTCCTCGTAGGGCACGTCGCCCTGGTACCGTTCGACCGCTCCGGCGCCCGCGTTGTAGGCCTGGAGCACCAGCCGGAGGTCGCCGTTGTAGCGGTCCAGCGCCCGGCGTAGGTAGCGGGCGCCCCCGTCGATGTTCTCGGCGGGGCTCCAAGGGTTCTGGACATCCAGGCCGGCGGCGGTGCCGGGCATGAGCTGCATCAGGCCCATGGCGCCGGCGGGAGAAAGCGCGTTGGGGTTGAAGCCGGACTCGGCATGCGCCACGGCGGCGATGAGGGCGGCCGGCACGTCGTAGCGGCGGGCTGCCTCTTCGATGAGCCCGCGATAGGCCTCTGCGGCCGCAGGCAGCGGTGTCGCTCCCGCCCCTGAGGGGGGGCGATCCTGGCGAGCGCGGCTCTGCGATGTGCTCGCGGGCGCCCCGGCCTGGGCAGGGCTCTGGGCATAGCCTCCGCGGAACCCGCGGGCCAGCAGCAACGCGAAGACCAGCCCCAGGTCGCCGCCGGCCCCGAACCCCGTGCCCCCGGACCGGGGGCCGTCGCCCAGCGCCCGCATGAGCAGGCGCCGCTGCAGCACCCGGGCAAAGGCCGGGGCGTCCGGGGCCGCGCCGGGGCGCGTGGAAGCCGGGCCGGCCCTGGCCGCAGCCAACAGGGTGAGATCCCGCCATTGCATACCCTCGAGCTCCATCACCCGCCTTCTTCCTGCCGCAGGTAACCTGCCTGGGCGGACTCATCCATTGCTTTGGTTTCGATCTGGCGCAGGCGCTGCCGCAGCCGCGTCCGGTCCTGCTGTTCTAGCCGCTCCAGCAGCCACTTGGACTGGCTACGCTCCAGTAGGGCCTGCTGCTTCTGCTCCAGTCGCCCGTGCAGCGCCACCATCGCTTCCTCCTGCTCCTGGATTGCGCGCCCGATGCGCTCCAGCTCGCGCAGGCGCCGCTGCGTGGCGTGGGGGTCCAGGGGCGCTTCCTCCTGGCGCCGGCGGAGCGCCAGCAGCGCCGCGCTCCGCCGGCCGTGCAACGCTTGTAGGCGCCGGGTCGCGGCATCCAGGGAGAGGCGCAGCACAGAGACCTCCAACTGGAGCACCTCCACCAGCCAGCGGCGGTACCGGAGCAGCGCTTCAAGCCGGAAAGCCATCTCCTCGATCCCTCTGCCCGTCCTCCACGAGGTCTGCGAGCTGCTGGATAGCCTCCTCCAGGGTGCTGTGCTCCTGCGGGCGCTGCTGCAGGAACTGGCGCATGCGGGGCATCAACTCCAGGGCGTGGTCGATCTCCGGGTTGCTGCCCGGCACGTAGGCCCCGATGTTGATGAGGTCCCGGGCGTTGCGATAGGCCGCCATGAGGCGCTTGAAGCGCCCCGCGTGGCGGCGGTGGCTCTCGCTGGTCACCTGGGCCATGACCCGGCTGATGCTACCCAGCACATCTACGGCCGGATAATGGTCTTCGTGGGCCAGCTCTCGGGAGAGGTAGATGTGCCCATCCAGGACGCTGCGCACCGTGTCGGTGATGGGCTCGGTAAGGTCGTCGGCCTCCACCAGGACGGTGTAAAAACCGGAGATGGAGCCAGTTTCCGCGGTGCCCGCCCGTTCCAGGAGCTTGGCCAGCAGGGAGAAAACCGAGGGAGGGTACCCCTTGGTAGTTGGTGGTTCGCCCGCCGCCAGGCCGATCTCCCGCTGGGCCATGGCAAAGCGGGTGAGGGAGTCCATCACCAGGCCTACGTTGAGGCCCTGGTCTCTAAAATACTCGGCGATGGCCGAGGCCACCCACGCGCCCTTGCGCCGCTCCAGGGCCGGGCGGTCCGAGGTCGCCACCACCACCACAGAGCGGTGTAGCCCGGCATCGCCCAGCTCGGAGCGGATGAACTCCTGAACCTCCCGTCCGCGCTCACCGATGAGAGCGACGACATACACGTCGTTGCGGGCCTGGCGGGTGATCATACCAAGGAGCGTGGACTTACCCACGCCGCTGCCAGCGAAGATGCCGATACGCTGCCCGTGGCCGCAGGTGAGGAGGCCATCGATGGCCCGCACTCCGGTGGAGAGGGGTTGGAGGATGCGGGTGCGTTTCAGCGGGTTGGGCGCCGCGCTCTCCAGGGGCCGGGAATCGGGATTTTCCAGGGGGCCCTTGCCGTCGATGGGGCGGCCGTAACCGTCCAGGATGCGCCCCAGCAGCCCTGGGCCCACGGGCACGGTGAAGGGCCGCTCCGTAGGGAAGACCGGATCGCCCAGGGTGATGCCCAGCGGCTCCGTGAGGGGCATGAGCACGCACCGGCTCTCCTTGAACCCCACTACTTCCGCCGGGACCCACCGGGCGCTGCGCCGGGGGGCGATGTCACACATCTCGCCGATGTGGGGAGTGATACCCTCTGCCTCCACCGTCAGCCCCACCACCTGGGTCACGCGACCGCGCGGGCGCACCACCGGCGTCTCCTCCGCCAGGCGACGGTAGGCGGCGAGGCTGATGCGCCGGGTCATGCCGCCCCCCGGTGATGCTCACGGAAGGAGCGCTCCAGCGACTCCAGGACGGTCTGGGGTTGGGCGTCGAACGAGCCGGAGAGCGCGTCGATGATACAACCGCCCGGCTGGACAAGGGCGTCGGCTATGCGCTCCACGCTGGCCAGGGATGGGTCCCGGCCGCTGACCTCGTGCCACCGGCTCTCCACCAGCTCCAGGTCCTGAGGGTGCAGGCGGATGCGCACCACCGCGCCCTGCTCCATGGAGGCCAGGGCACGGCGGACGGCCTCGGTCACCGCCTCGGGACGCACCCGTAGCTCTCCCTCGACAATCCGGCGCGCGATGATCAGGACCAGCTCTACCACCTCTCGCTCGACGCTGCGCAGGATCTCTGCTGTGTCTACCCTGGCCTGGCCGGCCAGGGTCCGGAGCTGGTCTAGCATCTCCGCGGTCTGCCGCCGGGCCAGCTCCAGCCCCTCCTGGAGGCCCTGTTCCCGGGCCTGGCTCCGCTGCGCCTCGGCTGCGGTGGCTGCCTGCTCCAGGAGCGCCTGGGCTTCTTCCTGCGCCCGCTGGCGATACTGCTCCAGCTCCAGGAGGGCCTGGGCGCCCGCCTCGGAGCCCCCCGGCTGGCCTGGGGCGTTGCTGGCCAGGCGCGTCTGACCCTCCGGGCCTACAACCAGGGCCTGAGCGTGCACCTGGGCCGACCTGATAACGTTAGACAACGATGTCTCCCCCCTGGCCGGCGATGACGATCTCCTCTGCCTCCTCCAGCCTGCGGGCCGTGTTGGCGATGCGCTGCTGCGCCTCCTCGATGTTGCGCAGGCGCACTGGCCCCAGGATCTCCAGCTCCTCCTTGAGCATCTCCGCGGCCCGGGTGGACTGGTTCTTGAAGACGTGGGTGCGCAGCTCCTCGTTGGCGCCCTTCAGCGCCAGCACCAGGTCCTTGGAGTCCAGGTCCCGAAGGAGCCGCTGCATGGATCGGTCGTCCAGCAGCATCAGATCATCAAAGGTGAACATCAGCTTGCGTACCTCGGCAGCCAGCTCGGGGTCTGCCGCGTCGATGGACTCCAGGATGCGGCGCTCCGTCCCCCGGTCCACGGTGTTCAGGAGCTTCACCAGGAAGGCCGCGCCACCCACGGCGCTGAACTCCTGGGAGAGGGCCGTGGCCAGCTTGGCCCGCAGCACCTCCTCCATCTTCTCGATGGTGTCCGGGGAGGTGCGGTCCATGGTCGCGATCCGCAGCGCCACGTCCGTCTGCAGCTCGGAGGAAAAGGAGGTGAGCACGCTGGAGGCCAGGCTGGGGCTGAGGTAGGAGAGCAGGAAGGCGATGGTCTGGGGCTGCTCCCCCTGGAGGAAGGCGGTGAGCTGGCTGGGGTCCACCTCTTTGAGGAAGCCAAAGCGCTGGTTGTGACGCAGGGGACCCAGTCGCTCCCAGATCTCTTCGGCCTGCTGCTCTCCCAGGCCGTTGACCAGCATCTGCCGAGCATACTGGGCGCCACCCGAGGTGAGAAAATTGCGCGACAGCGCAATGGAGTACGCCTCTTTCACGATGTCGTGCTTCATCTCCTCCGAGACCTTCTCCATGGCCATCACCTCCCGGGTCAGGCGTTCCACCTCCGTATCCTTGAGGTTGCGCAGCACCTTGCCGGAGAGGTCCGTACCCAGGGTGATGAGCAGAATGGCAGCCTTCTGCCGCCCGCTTAACCGCTGTTGCATGGCGCCCTATCCGGGCCGGCGCCGTAGAGGCCGCCGTTGGTGATCACCGCTCCTCCTCACCCAGCCAGGTGTGGATGAGGGCCGACACCATCTCTGGTTCGCTCTGGGCCAGGCCGGTGAGCTGCTCGCGCGCCATGCGCGCCCTGGTGTCTTCGATCTGGATGGGCTCCTCGGGGAGCGGCAAAGGCTGGCTGCGCCGTGGGGGTAGGAGGGCGGACTGGGCCTCCATCCCCGCAGGGACAGGCACGGCGCGGCCCAGGAGGCTGCGGAGGGCAAAGAACAGCAGCAGCGGCACCACGGCGAGGCCCAGGTAGCGCGCTCCATTGAAAAGCAGCTCTCGCAGCTGCGCCTCCTCCATCTCCTTGACCTGGGCCTGCGTCTGCTGGGTGTTGAAAGGCAACCGGGACACCACCACCGTGTCGCCCCGCCGCAGGTCCAGGTTGGCGGCGGTAGCCACCAGCTTCTCCAGGGACTCCGTGGTGACCTCTGTGGGGAGCTTCTGCTCGTCTACCATCACCACCACCGCCACCTTCTGGAGCACGCCGGGCGCCTTGACCAGCCGCTCCACGGTCTTGCCGACCTCGTAGTTGGTGAGGGTGTCTTTGCGCTCGTAGCCGCCAGCGGCCGTGCCAGCGCTGGCGGCTGTGGCCTGATAGGTGGGCACGTTGGAGGTGGTGCCGGGCACGCCCCCCGCGGCCGGTGAGCCGCCGGTGGAGGAGACCTCGGACTGCTGCCGCTGGCTGCGCAGCACTCCGGCGCCAGAGGCGGGATCGTAGTACTCCCGCTGGCTCTCCACCTGGTCCCAGTTGAAGGTAGCTGCCACCCGCACCGCCACGCTGCCGGGGCCGACCACGCGCTCCAGGGCTGAGGTCAGGCCGGCGGACAGGTCCGCCTCGAAGCGACGCTGCTGCTGGTACTGGCTGGAGGAGGCCCTTGCGCCCGAGGCGTTGCCGCCCCTGCCGGTGTAGTCGTTGAGGATGCGGCCCCTGGTGTCCACGATGCTGACGTTCTCGGGTTTCAGCCCTTCCACGCCGCCCAGCACCAGGCTCAGCACGGCCTGCACCTGGTCTTCACCCAGGTGACGCCCCGGCCGGGGGCTCAGCACCACCGAGGCCGACGCCTCGCTCCGTTTCTCGGCAAAGAGGCTGCTGGTAGGCAGCACCAGGTGGACCCGGGCGTCCTCCACGGCATCCATGCGCTTGATAGTGCGCACCAGCTCGCCCTCCACGGCCCGCTGGTAGTTGACCCGCTGCATCTGCTCCGTGAGGCCAAAGCTGGCCTGGTTGAACAGCTCGAACCCCGCCTGCCCCTTGACGCCGAGCCCCGCGCCGGCCAGTTGCAGCCGCGCCTCCGCCGCGCGCTCCGAGGGCACCGAGATGATGCGCCCACCCGCGGCGAGCTGGTGGGGCATGTTGTTCTCTCGTAGGTAGCCAGCCACTTTGGCCGCCTCTTCCTCCGGGAGGTTCACAAAGACCGCCTCGTACTGTGGTGTGCTGGCCCACACCTCCAGCGCCAGCCCGGCGCCGACCGTCAGCGCCGTCAGCAGGGCGACGGTGAGACGCTGCCCCAGGGGCATGGCAGTCCACACCCTGAGCAGTTGGTTGCCAAGGTACTGCGCCCGTTGCTTCATGGGGGGTTACCCGAGCCCTAGACCTGGGTCCGCATCACGTCCTGGTAAGCCTCCAGGATCTTGGAGCGCACCTGAAGGGCTAGCTGAAAGCCGATGCTGGCCTCTTCCATGGCTAGCATGACCTGGTGGAGCTCCACGGGCTGGCCCGCCGCGAGCTGCATGAGGCTGGCATCGGCGCGGGTTTGCAGGCCAGCTAACTGCTCCAGCGCTCGCCCCAGCGCATCCTGAAACGAGGCGCTGTCCGGCGCCGGAGAAGCCACGCCGGCGTCCAGCGTCTGGCCCGCCTGCGTCGTCTGGTAGGCGCGAAAGGCTGCGACTTCCATGCTGCTCTCCCTTCCCGCTAGCTAGCCGCGACCGCCGATCTCCATGGCCCGCTGCGCCATGGTCTTGGCGGTGTTGACCACGGTGATGTTGGCCTCGTAGGCCCGGGTGGCGGAGAGGAGGTCCACCATCTCCGTGACGATGTCGACGTTGGGGTAGGCCACGTAGCCGTTGGTGTCGGCGTCGGGGTGCTCCGGATCCAGCACCAGGCGGGGCGGGCGCTCGTCGGTGACGATGCGTTCCACGGCTACGCCGGCGGTGGCCGCGCGCTCCCGGACGCGTGGAGCGCCCAGCTCCTGGGACGGCACTGGAGCGAAGTGCACCTGTCGCCGCCGGTAGGGACCGCCCTCGGGCGTGTGGGTGGTCTCGGCATTGGCGATGTTGCTGGAGATGACGTCCATGCGCAGCCGCTGCGCGGTTAGCGCCGAGCCGCAGATGGAAAAGGTGTTGAAGACGCTCATGGCTTCCCCTCCTTGCCTCTGAGAGAAGTGGTAGCTCCATCGTAGGCGTAGGATGGGGCACGTTACAGGGCAATACGGCCAGAGACGGAGGGCTGGGGAAGGGCGGCCAGAGGGGGAAAAAGTACCGCTGGTACGGGCCGATCGGCACTGCCTGAAAGGGGAGGAAGCCCCTAGAGGAGGATGGCGCTGACCACCAGGCGGTGGCTGTAGACCCCATCGGGCACACAGGTCAGCAGGGTTAGCTGCGCGTCCCGCACAGGCCCCATGACCTCGGTGGCCCGGGGGTCTACCACCTGCGTACTCACGACCTGGTAGAGGAACAGGGACTCCACGGTAGCTACCGCTACGCCGTCGCCCGGCTGCACCTCCGGCAGACGCTTGAACACCGCTCCCGCGCTGCGGCTGCTGATATGGCCGCTGAGGACGCAGTTGCCACTCCCGCCGGGGTTGGCCGTGTTCACATAGTGTCCTACCACGAAGGGAGCCGTTTCCCACTCCAGCTGGCCGCGATAGTCGAACCGAACCCCCAGGGGCACTACAGGAGACTCGAGCTGGATGGCGGGGATGGCCAGGCGCACCGGCGGCAGCAGCTTGGGAGCGCGCTCCGCTGCCGCGGGAACAGGGATGGTGGCCTGGGCGGGGGCAAGAGAGCTAGAGATGTCCGTTTGAGGCGTTTCCATGCCCTGCCCGTCGCTCCGCTCCGCTGCGACGACGTCCCAGCCCCCCTCTGCCCGTGTCTTGGCCAGTAGAGGGAGAGCCATGCCCGCCAGGGCGGCCAGGGTCACGAGAAACCGCCGCCGGCCCAGGCGTCGGTCTTGGCTGCTCTGTTCGCCTGGCGGCGTCCTGAGCTTGTCGAAGGGCGGCGTCCGCTGGGCCGCCAACTGCCCCTGGCGGAGACTGCGTGGCTCCTGGACCATGGCGAACGGCTAGGAGGCGCGATCAATCAGGCAGGAACCGGTGCTCGCGGCTGGCAGGTACGCGCGCAGGGCGCCTTCCTGACGGGTCAGACTGCTCAGCTCCTGGGCAGCCTCCTGGAGCAGGTCCTGGAGCTGCAGCTCCATGGCGCGATCCATGAGCAGGATATCCTCGATCAAGTCCCGCGCTGCCGGAGTCTGCTCAGGCGGATCGCTTACCAAGTGGGCCTGGGCCTGGATCCGATCCCAGAGCAGCTCCTGGAAGCGCCGGAAGTCCCTTCCCTGAAGGGCCGCCCTCTGGGCCTGCACAATGCCGTATAGTCGCTCAAGGTTCGGCATCCCACCGACTCCTCTCTCACACATCATCCCCGCGGCGCCGGCGACGCCGCGGCGGTAGCCACCGGCGCGTGGCGTCCGGCTTCGCGCCAGGCGCCCAGCAACTCCTCCAGGAGCTCCACCACCGGCTGCACCCGCGCCCGTTCCTTCCGTACGTTGGCCAGCTCCAGCTCCGAGAGCATGAAGCGATAGAGCGCAGTGAGGGAGTCGCCAATGGGGCCGTGGCGCGGGTCTACCGCCATCTCCAACTCCTCAATGATCCGCTGAGCGCGCACCAGGCTGTTGTGGACTTTCTCGATGTCTCCGTCTTCCATGCCAATGAGGGCCTGCCGTAGAAAGCGGACGGCCCCCTCGTACAGCATGACCACCAGTTCTGCCGGATTGGCTGTCCGTGTGTGCACCTCTTGGTAGAGGCCTAAGGCTTGCTTCATCGTTGCTCTGTCTCTGCTCCCTTTGGATAAGACTTAGCGCGCCATCTGCGCTAGCAGGCTCTGAAGAGACTGCTGCTGCGTGTTCATCTGAGAGATCAGGCTCTCCAACTGCGCGTACTGCGCCTCCAGCCGCAGCCGCCGCTGGTCCAGGCGGCTCTCCGCGCGCCGGATGCTCTCGTTGATGCCGAGGATCTCTTTGGTAGCGGCGTCCTGGCGGCTGCTCAGCAGCCCGTCGGTCGCCACCGTGGTCTTCAGGAAATCACCCAGGTCCACCAGGACCCCCTTCTGCTGCACGGCCACGGTGATGGTGTTGGTGCCGTTGGTCAGGGGGTTGGTGGCCGTGGCGACCATACCGGGGATCACGGCGCTGTCGGTGCCGCCAGCCACCAGGGTGCCTCCGAACTTCTCCGGGCCCGCCACGCCTCCCGTGGGGGTGAAGATGGCGGAGATGCTGCCGCTGGTCGTAGTGGTCACCAGGTAGCTTCCCGGCTGGTGGTGGGTGGAGGGGGCGCCGGTGACGCTGGCCACGCTGCCGGTGCCGCCGCCCTGGAGCGTTGCCGTGCTCTGGAAGCCCGCCAGGAGCGCCTGGACCTCCTGGGGGCTCTCGTTCAGGGCCGTGGTGAGTTTGCTGGAGTCCAGCACCAGGTCTTTGGCGGCGCCTACGGCGGTGCCCACCGCCCCGAAGGTTAGCCCCACGTCGCTCAGGCTCAGGTACTTGCCCGACAAGCCTGTCGCCGGCGTCACCAGGTAACGCCGGATGCTCGCCTCCAGGGTCCGCAGCGAGCTGTCCGCGCTCAGGACGCCCGGGTCCTTTCCGGTGGCGTCCACCTTGACCTTCTGCCGGAGGAACGCCATGGTGGCGTTGTACACGTCAACGAAGTCCTTGACGGCCTGGGCCGTGCCCGCGGTGTCCTGGGCGATGGAGACCGTGACCGGCGCCGAGCTGACCTGGTTCAGCGTCAGCTCCACGCCCGGGATGAAGCCCCGTACCACGTTGCCGGAGCTGGACTGGGATGCGCCGCCGTTTACCGTGCTCACGCTGAACACCGCGTTCTGTCCCAGGCTCTGGGAAGCCGAGAGGACGCCCATGGCCGCCAGGAAGTTGCCTGTTACGTCCTGCTGCTGGATGGTGGTGGAGCCGGTGCTCTTGGAGGTCAGGAGCAGCTTATCCTGGGTGGCGTCGTACACCGCCAGCACGCCGGCGCCGGAAGCGTTGATGCGGGTGATGATGGCGTTGATGGACTCGTTCTGGTTGAAGGTGATGGAGACACCGTTGAGCTTGAACTCGCCGTTGCCGTTGACGTCCAACCCGGAGATGGCCGTGGCCAGGCGTGCGCCGGAGAGCACCGCGCTCACCTGGGCGCCGCCGATGCCTGCCGAGCTGATGCGCTCGTCGGTGGCCTGGGTGGTGGCGCCCACGCTGAGCCCCGTGGCTGCAGCAGCCTGGGTGATGTTGATGGAGCTGCCGGCGCCCCTGGTCTTGGACACCAGCGTCAGGGTGCCGTTGGCGTTGGCCGTGGCAACGACGGTGGCGCTGGCGGAGCCATTGATATCCGCCGCCAGAGAAGCGGCGTTCTGCGCGGCGGTGTTGCTCGCGGCCGTGGCCCGGGTGGCGATGATGACGCCATCCAGGTGGATCTCCGAGGCCGCCAGCGCGCCGGTGCTCACGAGGCCACCGGTGACGGTGGCCCCCTTGGGCTGCGCTGCCAGCAGGTTCACGGCGCCCAGAACGTTGCTGGTATCTGCGCCTGATCCCACGGACATGGAGGAGGCCGAGCTGAGCTTGAGGTAGTTGCCTGCGGGGTTGGCCGTGCCGTCGGCGTTGGTGATGGTGGCCGTGACGCCGGCCACCTGGGCGTTGATCTTGGCCACGATGTCGTTGAGCGACTCGGTAGCGGAGTCCACCGTGAGGGACGTCCCGTTGATGGTGAAGGTGCCGCTGGTGGCCGTGGAGTTCTTGACCGACAAGGGCACGATGAGGCCGGCGTTCTGGAGCACCGTGGCGGCGCTGATCCCCTGGCCTATGGTGCTGGCGCTGGTGACCCGGGTGGCCGTGGCCAACTGGCTCACGGTGACGCTGAAGCTCCCGTTGGCGGACTCGGCGCCGGCCTGCACGGTGACGGCGCTGCTGGCAGTGCCATCGGCCTTGGTGACCAGCGCGGATTTCTTATTCAGGGTCGTGGCCTTCAGCAGATCGCTGACCCGGGCCTGGAGGATGTTGAACTTACCCTGCACCTCAAGGTAGGCCTTCTTTTTCTGGTCCAGCACCGTGGCCTTGACGTTGAGGCGGACCACGGGCTGCCGCTCTAGCTCGATGAGCCGGTCAATGATGGCTCCCGTCTGCAGCCCGGAGGCGAGGCCGTCGATTTGGAGTCCGGACATGAGGGGCTATCCTTCTTCCTGATGGGAAGTTGCCGCATCTATCTGGCGGTACATCTGGAGCGCCGAGCGGAGCCGTTGCTGTCGGGTCTCCACAGCGGGCGCCTCGGTCGCCGGCTGGCGGCGTTCGAGTGGGGCAGCGGGGGCTGTCCGCGCCGTGGAGGCGGGCCGCGGAGGTGGGGAAGACGCCGTCGCCTCCGCGGCCACCTCAGCGCTGGCGCCGGGCCGGGTCTGGCGAGCATCCGGATGCCCC
The DNA here is from genome assembly GCA_016190485.1 of Chloroflexota bacterium. Classification (GTDB taxonomy): domain Bacteria; phylum Chloroflexota; class Dehalococcoidia; order SHYD01; family SHYD01; genus JACPQN01. The sequence continues at coordinate 61,510 of JACPQN010000018.1, read as the reverse complement.
TGCCGCGAGAAGGGCGCCTTGCCCCGCTCACGTCGCATTCGGCTGTCTGTAATGGGGGTTAAACTGTCCGTGGGACTCAATGGCTGTAGATTCATGGCTTCCCCCTGCCGGCGCGGCCGCTAGCCACCCTAGGAAGAACCCGCCTCCTATAAGGGACTATCGGCCAGAGTCGGCAACATCGGAGAAAGCAAGAGACCCTTCTCCGGAAGGGTCTCTTGCTCCCTCAGGACGGGCTGAGGACTACCGGAGCAGGGACAGGACTGACTGGGGCGCAGAGTTGGCCTGCGACAGGATGGCCATGCCCGCCTGCTGCAGGATCTGCGTCTTGGTGTACTGCACCATCTCCGCGGCCATGTCCACATCCCGGATTAGGGACTGGGAAGCGGCCAGGTTGTCGGCGGTGACAGCCAGGTTGGCGATGGTGTGCTCCAGCCGGTTCTGGGAAGCACCCAGGGAGCCGCGCTTGCTGTTCACGTAGTCGATGGCCGTGTCCACGGCGCTGATGAGGGCCTGGGCGTTGGCCACGCTCTGGGACGCGTTGAAGTTGGTCAACGACGTTGTCAAGCTCATGGCGGTGGTGTCCACCTGGGCGAAGGCCACCGTCATAGTCTGGCCGTTGTCCGCGCCGATCTGGTAGGTGGCGGAGGAGCTGCCCGCGGCCGTGATCACCGTGTCGTTGGCCGCGGCCACGAAGGAGCTCCGCAGGTTCACCGCGGTGTTGTTGGCGTTGGCCGCGCCGGTGACCACCGTGACCTTGACGCCCAGCTTGTCCCAATTGAGGAGCTGGCTCGCGTTGGCCCCGGTCATGTCGGCCAGGGTCAGGGTCTGGGCGACGACGCTGCCACCCACCGTGGCCGTCATGGTCAACTGGTTGGCGCCGGTGCCGGCAGACAGCGTGTAGGTGGTGCCCGCCGCGGCAGCGGTGACCTCCACGGTGCTGACGGTGAACAGGTCAGCAAGCACCACCGCCAGGGCGGTGTTGTCCTTCAGCTCCGACGTGGCGTCCACACTGGTGGCCAGGGCGCCGGTGAGGAGGTTCTGTCCGTTGAACTTGGTGCGGGTGGAGATGGCGTCGATCTCCGTCTTGAGGGCCTGCACCTCGGTGTTGATGGAGGAGCGGTCGGTGGCGCTCAGGGTGCCGTTGGAGGCCTGGACCGACAGCTCCCGCATCCGCTGGAGCATGCTGTGCACCTCAATGAGGGCGCCTTCAGCCGTCTGGATCATGGAGATGCCGTCCTGGCCATTGCGAGAAGCCTGGCGGGTGCCCCGGATCTGGGCCTCCAACTTCTCGCTAATGGCCAGGCCTGCGGCGTCATCTCCGGCCCGGTTGATGCGCAGGCCGCTGGAGAGTCGCTCTGTCGACTTGGACAGCATTACGCCGCTGGCCGCCAGGTTGCGCTGGGCGATCAGGGCGCTGACGTTGGTGTTGATGACCGTGGAGCTCATTGCTCGTCGCCTCCCATGCTGTAGGTACGGCCGCGCACTCCTTGCGCAGCCCTCTTGCCGGAGTGAGCACCCCGGCGCTATTCAGTTGTGAGCAGGAACCGCGCCCCCGGTCTGCCCCGCCGGGTCTGCCTGTGGCGCCAGGCGATGAAGTACTTCACTAAGCCACTATCGGCCAGGATGTGAGGAGTTACAGCCCTTCACAACCCTCAGGCGGAAGGGAAGCCCTGGCGGGCCACAAGGGCCCGCCCTATGCAGGGTGGCGCATCGCTGGAGGTAGTGCGGGCTGGCATGCGCCGACGCGGCCGTCCACCGGCCGCGTCGGGACTCTCGAGATGGGGGCTGGAATCCTGTAAGGGGGGGCTGTCTCCCACCCTCTGGCGGGCCACAAGGCCCCGCCCCACACAGGGGGTGGATTGGCAGGGACTGCTGCCGTGCCAGCGGTGAGCGGGGGCTATTCGGGGTAGGGGGTCAGGCGATGACGGGCGGCTCCTCCAGCCCGCCCAGGAGCAGCCGCAGCTCGGGCGGGGCCTGGGCCGCCAGCCGGTTCTCTTCGGCCAGCTCCTGGAGCACCTCGGGGCGCATTACCTTGATGCTCCTGGGAGCCTCCACGCCCACCTTCACCCGGTCACCGTTCACCTCCAGCACTACCAGGGTGATGTCTGGCCCCAGGAGCAGTTTCTGGCCGGACTTGCGGGTCAACACCAGCATGGCTCCCCCTCACTGTTTCAGGGCCGCCTGAAGGCGGGCCCGCTGGGGCAGGGGCAACTGGTGCTGAGTGCCGTAACCGGAGTCGTAGAGCACAATCTGGATGGCCGCGCCCGTGGCGCGGTGCACCACCAGGGGGCCCAGGAGATTGACCGTGAGCTGGGATCCGTCTACGGCCACCCGGAGGGTGGTCAGCACCAGGAGGTCCGCCACCTCCGCGGCGCCCACCTGCTGGAGCGTCTCGGCGTCCAGCGGCGCCTGGTAGTCCGGCCAGAGCTGCCAGGGGTCCACCACCAGAAACCGCACGTCGGGGGCATCCAGGCACTCAAGGACGCCGATGGGATAGTGCTCCTGGGCCATGTCCAGAACAAAGTTCCTCCAATCCGGGGCGCCCACCAGCCCGTCGGCAAAGGTCACCGTGGTACGAGGCCCTTCATAGGAAGGTGGGTAGGCCTCTTGTGGGTCGGGATGCATCAGCGCCATAGGCGTCTCCTAGCGGAAGAAATCCAGGAGTGAGGGTTGAATGGCGAGGGTGCTGGCTTTGAGGGAGGCCTGGTAGACGTTCTGCTGGGCGTTGAACTCCACCAGGGCCTGGGCCAGGTCCACGTCCACCGCGGAGGACAGCTCTTTCTGCAGGGTCACCCGGGCGTCCTGGAGGCCCTCGTCAGCGGCGCTGACGCGCTCTTGCCGCGCGCCCACCTCGGCGCGGGTGGCCAGGACGGCATCAACCGCTGCGTCCAGGGCGCCGATGCTCGACCGAATCTGCCCGGGGTTGGAGATGTTCAGGCCGTCCAGCAGCTCGCGCAGGGCGGCCAGGGCCGACGGAAATACCGCGCCCCCCGGCACGTTGATAGGCACCGTCCGGTTGGTCTCGAACTCCTGCTGGAGCTTGCCACCGTCGCCCAGGTACACGAACCCCTCAGGGTTGCCGGATGCCTGGTAGGGCGGCGTGGCCACCTGGAACCCGGCAAAGATGTATCTACCGCTGTGGGTGGTGTTGCCCAGGTCTATGCCGCGCTGAAAGAGCTGCTGCACTTCGGCGGCGATGTTGGACCGCTGGGTCTGGGAAAGGGTCTCGTTGGCGCCAGTGATGGCCAGCTCGCGCGCGCGCTGGATCAGGTCGGTCACGTGGCCCAGGGCTTCCTCGGTGGCCTGAAGCCAGCCCCGGATGGTTACGATGTTCCTGCGGTACTGGTCGACCTGGCGCAGGTCGCCCGCCAGGCCCAGCGACTGGGCCACGGCGATGGGATCGTCGGCAGGACGCTGTACCCGCTTCCCCGAGGTGATGGCGCTGTTGGTCTCCTGGAGCCGCCGCTGATTAAAGCTCAGGTTCGCCAGCAGGCGGTCCAGCACCATGCCCTGCGTGACCCGCATAGTCCTAGAACCTCCCCGTTATTCCGGTGCCCCGCACCAGCGTCTCCAACATCTCGTCCATAACGGTGATCAGCCGAGCGGAGGCCTGGTAGGCCCGCAGGTGCTTGATGAGGTTGGCCGACTCCTCGTCCAGAGAGACCCCGGAAATGGAGGTCCGTTGCTGCTCCAGGTTGTTCAGGAGCGCTTCCTGGTTGCGCACATCGTCATCGTTGCCTCGTGCGTCGATGCCCAGTTGCACCACCACCTGCTGGTAGCCCTCCTCCACCGGCGTGCGGGTGGCCACAAGGATCTGGTCTCGGCCGGGGTCGGTCAGGTCGGCCACGATGCTGGCCGCGGTAGCCGCAGCGCCGCTGCGCAGCACGATGGTAACGCCGAGGCTGCTGAAGTCCAGGGTCTGGTTCTGGGAAGGGACAAGGTCGGCCACCGTGGTGGTCTGCGAGACCGTGGCGCCACTGATGGTGGCCGACAAGGTTAGGCTGCCGGGGCTGGAAGAGGTGATCTGGTAAGCAGTGCCCGGGTTGGCCCCGTGCACGACGATCCGCTGGACGCTGGCGCCCGAAAGGGGCAGCGCCGTGCCGTCCTTCAGCTCGCTGCCCGGGCTCACCCTGGCGGCGCCGTGGGCCAGCTGGGCGATGGCCAGGGCCACCAGGCCATCGCCCAGCGCGCCCGGCTGCCCCGCGGCCGCGATGGCCCGCAGGTCGGCCTTCACCCCCGCGGCCACGGCCAGGTCTCGGGCGCCCGTGCCGACAAAGAAGTCGCCGCCGGTTGCGCCCGTGATGGTGAACCCGGTGGTGTGCAAGGCGTTCACGTCGTCCCGGAGCTGGATGGCGAGGCCGTCCAGCGCGCTCATCCGGCCCGCGATGAGGGTGTTCACCGTCGCGCGGGCCGCCTGGAGCTGGCCACCGCCCGGATTCAGATCGGCTCCGTTCTCGGCCCAGGTCACGTGGAGCTGAGCGGTGGGATCCAGAGAGGAGCCCAGGGTGCGGGCTACACTGCCGTCCAGCAGGGCCTGGCCGCCGGCGTAGAGGGTCACGCTCTCGTCCTGGTTGGTCACCACCTTCACCTGAAGGATTTGTGAGAGCTGATCCAGCAGCAGGTCTCGCCGGTCCAGCAGATCATTGGGCTTGGCGCCGGTGAGCTGTGCCCGCTGAATCTGCACGTTCAGGTCTGCCAGTTTGGCGGTGATAGCGTTGGCCTCCTGCGCCTTCAAAGCGGCAAAGGTCGCCACCTGACTCCGCTCGGCGTCCAGTTGGGCGTAGCCGTGGTTCAGCAGCGCCGCCACGCCCAGCCCCTGCTGGAGCACCGCGGCGCGGGTCGCCTGGTCGCCTGGATTGGCGCTCAGATCGTGCCAGGCGCCCCAGAACTTGCTCAGCGCGCTGGTGAACCCATTCTCAGAGGGCTCCCGGAAGATGATCTGCAACTTGTCGAAGGTCTGCTGGCGGACCTGCGCCTCGGCCAGGTTGCGGCTTTCGATGCGCACCTGGGCGTCGATGAAGAGATCGCGGATGCGGTTGATGGAGCCGACGTTGACGCCGCTCCCCGCCTGGCGGGCCGCGAGCGACTGGTTGAGTGAAGGGATGAGATAGGCGGGCGCGGTGACGAACTCGATGCGCTGCCGGCTGAAGCCGGGGGTGTTGGCGTTGGCGATGTTATGGTTCAGGACGTCTATGGCCTGCTGCTGGGCGGCCATTGACCGCATGGCGATGTCGAGGCCACGCAGGCTCATCGCGGGAACCTCAGCGCCTCAGGCCCGTGGCCCAGAGCCGGCCCCGCCGCGGCTGCGGCGGGGTCCATACTGGTTCCTGCCCGCCAGGGTGTCCAGGAAGGCCTGCTCGGCGCCGGTGACCTCCACGAGGCTGCTTACCAGGCCCGCAAGGGCGGCGTTTTCGTGGCTGGTGGCCACCGCCTGGGCCACCAGCGTCGCAGGAGGGGGCATCGTCGCTGCCTCGGGAGTGAGCGCCGCTACCATCTCCTGTCGTCGGCGCTCAAGCTGCTGGAGCCGGGCCATCGCCGCCTCCACCTCATCCAGCAGCGCCAGGTAGCTCTCCATCTGGAAGGCGGCGATGGCCTCCCGTTGCCGTTGAATCAGGCGGCGGAGGCCCACCAGGGCAGCCAGCTCACCCTGGATGAGCTGCTCCAGCGGCGGCGGTTCCGGCTGGTCCCTGCGAGTGTGATCCATCTTCGATTGCCGGTACCTTCGGCTAGGCCAGATCGCCGCCCAGCAGCCTGTCCGCAATCCGGGCGGCGTCGATCTGGTAGCTCCCCGTGGCGATACGCTGCCGCACCTGGTCCACCAGGTCCGCCCGCAGGTCGGGGGCATCCAGCGCCGCCTGCTGGGCGTGCTGCAGCAACAGGGCCTCGGGCGAGAGGTCTACCCGGTCCTGGCCCGAGCTTTTCCGGGCCGCCTCGCCCTTGACCGCGGCTATCTGCTGTGCGGCCTGGGTCTGGGAGACGTACTGGTGCGCAAGGTTGGACCCGACTTTGTCAATCTCCATCGCATCTCCTTGGTGATCTACACCCTCTTCTCCACTATCGGCAGGAAGCGCTCAATCGTCCAGTGCTAAGTTTCTCGAAAGGGCGTTATTGTTTGCCCTTAGAGGAGAGCAGGCCCCCTCTCGGGCCTACTAGAGCCGCTGTAGGTCCACGGCCTCCTGGGTCATCTCGATGAGCGCCTGCACCGCCTTGAGGGAGAGCTGGTAGGCCCGCTGGGCTTCCACCAGGGCCACCATCTGGCCCTCTAGGTCGACGTTGGACCGTTCCAGCGCGCCGGCAACGATGCTGCCGTTACCTCCCTGCCCGGCGGGCACTGTAGTGGGCTGGCCGGACTTCTCCGAGGCCACGTAGATGCCGAAGCCCCGAGACTCGAGGCCCTCTGGGTTGGGAAAGGTGCTCAGAGCCAGAGTGCCCAATCGCACCGGCGCTCCCTCTCGTCCCACTCGGGCGCTGACGATCCCTTCAGGGTCCACCTTAAGCTCCGCGACTCCTGCAGGCGCCTGGATGGGAGGCTCCAGCAGGTACCCATGCGCGGTCACCATCCGCCCCTGGGGGTCCACCCGGAAGGCCCCAGACCGGGTGTAGGCGAGGGAGCCGTCGGGATGACGCACCTGAAAGAAGCCGTTCCCCACGATGGCCAGGTCCAGGGACTGGTCGGTGATCTCAATAGGCCCCTGGGCGAAGATGGGGCGGGTGGCCACGATGACGCCGGTGCCCAGCCAGCTCCCTGCCCGGTCGCCGGCTCCGGCCTCTCGCCCTGGGCGAGCGGCCCGCAACTCGATGTAGCGGTCGTCCTGGAAATCGGTGCGGGTAGCCTTGAAGCCGGGGGTATTCACGTTGGACAGATTGTGGCCCACTACGTCCAGGCGGATCTGGTGGGCCCGGGCGCCGCTGGCGGCCACTCGTATGGCGCTGGACATCTGGTGCTCCTTTTCTAGACCCGGCCCAGCTCGTTTACGGCTTTGGCCAGGGCCTGATCGGCAAGCTGCAAGAAGCGCTGGCTTGCTCCGTAGTTCTTGTGGCTGGTGAGCAACTCCACCATGGAGTCCATGGCATTCACGTTGGAGGCCTCCAGGAAGCCCTGGTGCACCTCGAACGCTCGGGCCGGCACAGCCTCTGCGCCCACGGCCTGGAGGTAGCTGTGGCCGATCTTCTGGAAGGCCGTGCCTTCCGGGAAATCGACGACGGAAAGGGTGTCTACCACGCGGCCGTCCACCGCCAGTTGGCCGTTGGTTTCGACCGTGAGGGTGCCGGGTGGGATGGTAATGGGGCCGCCCGCGCCCAGCACCAGGCCTCCGTCCAGCGTGCGCAGGGCGCGGTTGGGGTCTAGCATCCAGGCGCCGTTGCGGGTGAAGTAGCGGGCGCCCTCCTTTTCCACCGCAAAGAAGCCCGGCCCCGAGAGCGAGAAGTCCAGCTCTCCGCCCGTAGCCTGGAGCGCGCCCTGGGTCAGGTCGACCCGGGGCCGTTCGGCCACGACCACGGTGGTGAGGGGGCCGATCTGCTGGGGCCCACCTGCCTGCCCAACGCGCGCCAGCATCATCCCTTCAAACACCTCCGGGCTGGCCACGTCCTGCTTGTAGCCCGGCGTGGCCACGTTGGCGATGTTGTTGGCCAGCCGGTTCAGCCGGGTCATGGACGCCACCATGCCCGCCGCTGCGACATAGACGCCTCGAATCATGCTACGCTCCTCTCAGGCCCCGCAGCGCCGGCCGATCCAGAAGCCCAGGGCAGCCGCCAGCGGCAGCAGGGCCGTCATGACCCAGGGCCGCCAGGGCTCCCCCTCTGGCCGAGCGGCCGGCGGCGCGGCCGGCACAAATCGGATGTTATCCACGGATAGCGCATCTCCGGTGTTGGGCAACTGCTCCGGTTGCTGGCCGGGGGCGGGGCTGGTGGGGAAATGGCCGGCGATGGACCGCTGCTGGCTGGGCGTCCGCGGCGCCACGTCCGGTTCTTCCACCGACAGGAAGACCAGATTATAGCCTTTGTCCGGGATCTCTCCGGCCAGGATATTAGTGGCGGAGACGTTGCCGCGTGGGTCGGGGCTGACCCTGCCGCCGTTCCACACCTCACCGGAGCGGGTGTTGGCCAGCCAGACCTGGTAGGTCTGGGAGGTGAGCGGCTGCATCCCCAGCGCGGTGATCTTGATCTCCCCTTCTTTCATGACGATCTCCGCCACCCCCGCGGCGCTCTGGGAGCCGAAGTTGGAGACGCCGCTCAGGTAGCTCAGCACCACCTTGATGGAGGTGCCATTGCCCTGGACCACCTCCGGTTGCAGGGCCGCCTGCCCCAGGATGATCAACAGGGTCACGCTGGCCAGCATGCGCCACATCTGGATGCCCACGGTCACTTCCTCCTAGGACCGCACGCCCGCCAGCAGCTCGTGGTGCCCCAGCTTGGATCGCATGAGGGCACGCAGCTCCATGATGGCATGGGCATGGATCTGATAGACCCGGGAGCGGGAGACGCCCAGCACCTCGGCGATCTCCAGGGGCGAGAGCTCGTCCACGTAGTAGAGGGAGATCACCAGCCGGCTGCGCTCTGGCAGCGCTTGGATGCTCTGGATTAGGGCGGCCCGCACCTCCTTCTCTTCCATAATCTCCACGGGGTTAGGACTCTTGTCGTCGGCCAGGAGGTCCCGCAGCATACCCCGGTCCTCTCCGTCCTCCGATTCCACGGGAGCATCCAGGGAGACGAAGGTGGTGCGGCTCACCAGCATGAGGCGCTCTACCTCTCTGGGGGGCATGTTCGTCCGCTCGGCCAGCTCCGCCGTGGTGGGAAACCGTTGCAGCTCGTGCAGCAGGGCGTCGACGGTGCGCTCCAGCTCCCGCACTTTAGCCATATCCGTCCGGCTGAAGAGGCCAGACTCTCGCATGCCGTCCATGATGGCGCCCCGCACCCGGGGGATGGCGTAGGTCTCGAAGGTGACGCCCTTGGTGGGGTCGTAACGGTCCACCGCGTGGGTGAGGCCGATGATGCCGTAGCTCGTCACGTCTTCGATGGTCATGGGCCGGAAAATGGGGACCGCCGTCCGGTTGATAACGTACTTCACAAGGGGCGCGTACATGAGGATCAGCCGTTCCCGGAGGGACGGGTCTCGCTGCGCAACGAACTCGGTCCAGAGAGCCTCGTGGCTAATCATTGGCTGCTAGCTCCCCATCTGCGGGCTTGCCCTGCCTGGCCGAGCCTTCCACCTCCGGCTGCATGGCCTCCGTTTGCGCCTGGGGCGGCCGTGGCTGGCCCCACGCCTGGCTCATCACCAGCTCCAGGACACCTCCCATCAGCCCCGTGCCCACCAGGGCCACCGAGGCCTTCAGCAGGGCCTGCTCCGGGCCATCTCCGGCCAGCAGCCCCGCCACCTCTGCCACCAGCGCGGCCGCCGCCGCCAGGACCAGAGTGAGGCGGCCAAGCTCCCCGTGGACGTCCTGGCTACCCGTCACAGGCCTTTCCTCCTGCGGCGCTTCTGCTCCTCAAAGATGAAACGGAACAGCATGTCCTCGTGCCGGAGTGGGGTATCAACAAACTGCACGGCCAGGCGCAAGAGATACTCCAGCTCCTCCTCCACCTCTTCCACCCGGACCAGACGTCCTGTCAGCTCCAGTTGGTTGCTGCCACTTAAGGGCAACAGGAGTCGGATCCGGAGCTCCGATAGGTGCTCCCGCAAAAAGCCCGCGTCCAGCCGGGGCCCGATATCCGGGTGGGGCTTCTTTGGTGTGCGCTTAGTGACCAGCAGCGCGCCGCCGACGCTGAGGTTGCGCACCGAGAGATCGATGGAAAAGCTGCGGCCGTCGGGCAGCGCCAGCTCCGCCAGCTCCGGCTGCATCAAGGTCTCCAGCCGCACGCTGGAGCGGTGCTGGAAGCGGGCCCAGGGCGATGTAAGGCGCAAGACCAGGGCGGCAATGGGCGCCCAGAACGCGGCCTCTACGGTGGCCTGGGCCGAGAAGCTGGCGTACTGACGAGAGGCCCAGAGGCGCACCTGGCTCCCCGCCGGGATGGGCACCATGTCCAGCTTTCGCAGCGGCGCTTCGACGGTGACCAGCGGGCCCTGTACCGCAGCGATCCTGGTGGGATAGCGCTCCGGCTCCTCCTGCTGGACCAGCTCCAACTCCACCCGCTCCGTCACCGCGAGCTTGAGGTGCGGGATGTGCTGGCTGGCACTGGCGGTGGTCATCGCTACGCCGGGCGCCCGGCCAGCGCCGGTTCCGGGGCTGGGGCGTCGGCTTTGACCAGGAGCCGGGCGATGCTCTCCGCAGAGGCCTCCTCCAAGCCCCAGCGCAGGTCCTGGCCCGTGGCCAGGTATCCTATGGGCAGATCGGCGGCCATGGCCGCGCTCACCAGGGCGCCGGGCGTCTCGGTCTCGTCCAGCTTGGTGAGCACCAGGGCGTCCAGTGGAAGGCCCGCCAGCGCCTGGGTGGCCTGCTGGAGCAACGCCTCCTGCATGGAAGCCGCGGCCACCAGCCAGACCCTGGCGTCCTGAGCAGCGCCTGTGAGGCGGAGCAGGTCCTGGACTTGCGGGCCGCTGGAGAAGCACACGCCTGGCGTGTCGACAAAGATAGCCTCCGCCTGGCCACTGGCCTCTTCCAGAAACGCTGCCAGGGCTGCGGTGGAACCGCAGGCCCGGAAGCGGGCCCGCCAGCGGGCGCAGTGAGCCACGAGCTGCGAGGTGCTCATGAACCCGGAGCGACCTACCGTGGCGAGGGCCACGGCGTGGTGCTGGGCGTAGTGGGCGGCCAGCTTGGCGGCTGCCGTGGTCTTGCCCACTCCCGTGGAACCTGCCAGAAAGATGACCCGTGTCTCCCCTGGAACAAGCGCGAGGGACGCCGGCGTTTTGGCCAGCCGGCCGACGGCTCCTCGCAGGGCCGCCAACACCTGCTCTTCTTCCATGGGTAGCTCCTCGGCGCCCGGCGGCAGGGCGGCGGCCTGCAGGATGCGCGTCACCAGCCCGGTATCCTCATGGGGCAGCCGGAGCAGTCGTTGCACCCGATCGCGCAGTGACCCAGGTATGGCCGTAACGGTGCTCTCGGGTGAAGACTCCGGATTGCGGCGGCTGCGCCGCCTTGTGCTGACAGAGGAGTACAGCTCGGACCGGGTGAGCACCTGCGCCAGCTCCCGGCTGAGCTCGCGGTGCAGCCCGATGAGGGTGGCCACCTCTCGCTGCACCTCCTGCACCGCCTGGGCCAGCCGCTCCATCTCGACGTTGACGCCATCGGGACTGCCCCTTACTTCGGCTGTGGCAGCCGCGGGCCTGGCCAGGGGCCCCGCGCTCGCCGGGAGCGCGTTCTGCTGGGATTGCTTTCGGAGCAGGGCGGAGGTGGCAGCATCCAGCGGAAAGAGCGGCGACTCGCGGGGGAGCTGGAGACCGCTGGCGGGAGTCGGAGCCTCCGCCGCAGGCTCGGGGGCGCGGCGCTGGGTACGGGGCGCCCAGGGCTCTCGGGGCAGGCGAAGCCCCTCGGCTTCCGTCACGGCCGAGACTTCCAGTACGGGAGCCTTGAACCAGCCCTGGATCCCTGGCTGGCGCACCCGCTGGGAGTCCAGGATGATGGCGTCGGGCCCCAGGTCCGCCTTCACCAGCCGCAACGCGTCGGCTATGGTAGCTGCTCGGTACTTCTTGATCTTGGTCGTCATGCCGCCACCGTCCCTTCACCGCTCACCCTGACCCCAGGCGGGATCTCCCCATAGGAGAGGAGCGCCAGCCGGGGCAGCGTGGCCTGTAGGTAATGCCGCAAGGGAAGGCGCAAGCGCCCAGGCACCACCAGCACGGGGGAGAACCCCCGCTCGGCCAGCCTTTCCATGCTCGCCCCCAGGTTCTGGATCAGGCGCTGGCCCAGATCGGGGTCCGGCTCCAGCAGCCACTGGTTCTCCCGCGTCTGGAGGGCTTGCAGCAGCCCCTCCTGAAGCTCCGGGTCAAGCATCAGCACGTGGAGAGTGCTGTCTTCACCAGCATATTTGGCGCAGATAGCCCGTCCCAGGGACTGGCGTACCAATTCCGCGAGTACGTCCGGCTCGGTGGTTACCCGCGCGGCAGGCGCCAGGGCCTCCAGAATGGTCACCAGGTCCCGGATGGATACCTGCTCTTGCAGCAGGTTCTGGAGCACCCGGTGGACGTCGCTGAGGGAGAGCACCCGGGGGATCAGCTCGTCGATCACGGCGGGATGGTCTCGCTTGACGTTGTCCAGCAGGCTCTGCACGTCCTGGCGGGAAAGGATCTCGTGGGCCAGGCTCTTGACGGTCTCCGTGAGATGGGTGGCCACCACGCTGGAGGGGTCTACCACGGTGTAGCCCTGCAGCTCGGCGCGTTCTTTGTCCGCCCGGGCGATCCACAGGGCGGGCAGGCCAAAAGCAGGCTCTGCGGTGGGAATGCCGTCGATAGTGTCTTCGGGGAAATCCGCGCCGCCGGGATGGAGCCCCAGGAGCCGGTCGGCCCGGACTTCTCCCTGTGCGACGACGGTGCCCCGGAGGCGGATCTGATAGGCGTTCAGCCCCAGCTCCATACTGTCGTGGATGCGGACGGTGGGCATCACCAGGCCCAGCTCCAGGGCCAACTGACGCCGCACGTGGGTTATGCGACTCAGGAGATTACCGGGTTGGTCGGTGTCCGCCAGGGACACCAGCCCGAAACCGATCTCTAGCTCCATGGGGTCCACGGTGAGCAGGCGTGCAAGCCCCTCCGGCTCGGACCTGGGAGCGGCCTCCTGCGGGTTTTCCCGCGAGCTTGTGGGGGTCCGCAGGGCATACGCCACGCCACCCAGCATGGCTGCCATCAGGAAGAAAGGCGCCTTGGGTAGCCCTGGGGCCAGTCCCAGGGCCAGGAGCACCAGGGCCACCATGGTAAGGGCCGGGGGATTGGCCAGCACCTGGCTGGCCACGTCCCGCCCCAGGTCCTCCTCCGAGGTGGCGCGGGTGACCATGATGCCGGTGGCGGTGGAGATGAGCAATGCCGGAATCTGGCTCACCAGGCCGTCGCCCACCGTGAGCAGCGTGTAGTGCCGTAGCGCATCCTGCAGCGACATGCCCGCCTGTACCACGCCGATGAAGAAGCCGCCCAGACTGTTGATGACGATAATAATGATGCCGGCGATGGCATCTCCTTTGACGAACTTGCTGGCGCCGTCCATGGCGCCGTAGAAGTCGGCCTCGGCCTCGATGGCGCGGCGGCGGCGGCGGGCCTCCCCTTCGTCGATGACCCCGGCGTTCAGGTCGGCGTCGATGCTCACCTGCTTGCCGGGCATGGCATCCAGCGTGAAGCGGGCCGCCACCTCGGCCACCCGCCCCGCGCCGTTGGTGATGACCACGAACTGGACCACCACCAGGATCAGGAAGACCACCACGCCCACCACGTAGTTGCCGCCGATGACAAAGCTCCCGAAGGCGGCGATCACCTGGCCCGCGTTGCCCTGAAGCAGGATCAGCCGGGTGGACAGCACGTTCAAGCCCAGGCGGAAGAGAGTGGCCAGCAGCAAGACCGAGGGGAAGGCGGAGAACTGCAACGGCTGACGAGTGGAAAGGGAGACCAGGAGCACCAGCAGCGCTCCCGCCAGGTTAGCGGTGATCAGGATATCCAGCAGCGCCGCCGGCAAGGGGATGATGAGCATGGCGATGATGAGCAGCACCCCCAGGGCCATGCCCGTCTCGCTGAACGACAGCAGCGGCGCCAGGGATGAGGCGCCTCGCGCCCCGCGCGCCGACGTTGCGGCCATGAGCTTCTCCTACTCCTGCGCCCCTGAGTCGGCGCCACGAGACGGGGCGCGCTCCTCCGCCGTTGGCGAAGCGTGCCCGGCGGCGCTGGCGCCCAGGCTCAGGACAAAGGCCAGCACCTCGGCCACCGCCTGGTAGAGGGCCGTCGGAATGTAGTCTCCCACCTGGGCGCCCCGATGGAGGGCCCAGGCCAGAGGCGGGTTCTCCACCACCGGCACCCGGTGCTCCTGCGCCACGGCCCGGATGCGCTGGGCCAGCAGCCGCTCTCCTTTGGCCACCACCCGGGGCGCGGCCATCTCGCCGGGCCGGTAGGCGAGGGCCACCGCCAGGTGGACGGGGTTCGTCACGACCACCGTAGCCGAGGGGACCGCCTGGAGCATGCGGCCACGCGCGTAGCGGCGGGCCTGGGCGCGCAGCCTGGCCCTGACCTGCGGATCGCCCTCGGTCTGTCGCAACGACTCCCTGACCTCTTGCCGGGTCATGCGGACCTGCCGCTCGAAGGACCAGCGCTGGTAGCCATAGTCCAGCCCTGCCACCGCCAGGATGCAGAGGGCGCTCTTGATCCCCACGTCCAGCGCCAGCTCGCCCCATAAAGCCACGCTGGCGGCCAGAGTAAGCTGGGGTAACGTCAGGAACTGGCCCAGGCGCGCCTCTACCAGGCTCCAGGCCAGGAAGCCCACGATGCCGAGCTTCAACACCGCCTTCGCCAGCTCCACCAGGGCGGTAGGAGAGAACAGGCGTTGCAGCCCCTTCAGCGGGTTGATGCGGTCAAGATCGGGCTGCAGCGGCCCCTCGGTCACCAGGAACCCCGTTTGGACGAAGGCCGCGAACATGCCCGCTGCCCACACCGTGGCAAAGACGGGCAGGGTGATACGAAAGAAGGTGACGCCCCAGGAGGCGGCCAGACCCGAGAGCTCTGCTGGGCCTAGCTCTCCCCGGTCGAGGCTGGCAAAGCTGTCTCGCGCCACGGTCCTCAGCAGGGGGAGGACCTGCTGCCAGAAGATGCCGAACCCCAGGAAGGCCCCCAGGAGGGCTGCTGCATTCTGGACTTCGACGCTGCGAGGCACGCGGCCCTGCTGTCGCAGCTCCTGACGCCGCTGGGGGGTTGGCGCCTCCGTTCGCTCCTGGCCACTCATGGTCTAGCTGCTCCCACCAGGACGATGGCGTCCTTCGCCAGGCCGCTCAAGACCCCACTGGCCAGGGAGACCCAAAGCGGGACGCCCAGCAGCACTACCAGGAGGCCCAGGCCAATCTTCAGGGGCTGTCCCACATAGTAGGGCTGAAGCTGCGGCACGAGGCGCGTTGCCAGGGCCAGAGCGAGGTCTACCACCAGAGTGACGGTCAGGACCGGCAGCGCCATACGCACGGCCGCCGTAAAGAGGGTCGCGGAGAGGGAGAGAAACCCCTCCACCGTGCCAGAGCCCATCGCCCAGTGGTCCAGGGGCGCCGCCTGAAAGAGGTAGCGCAGCGCCAGCACCACCTGGTGGTGCGCGTCGACCGCGAAGAACACGTACGCGGCCAGGAGGTGGTAGAAGGCGCCCATCAGGCTGTCTCGGGCGCCGGAGGCAGGGTCCACCACCTCGGCCATGCTGAAGCCCAGTTGCATGTCCACCAGCGCGCCGGCCCCCTGCAACCCCGCAAAGGCGAGCTGCAATCCGAAGCCCAGGAAGACCCCTAGCAGCGTCTCCTTCCCCAGGGCCAGGAAGTACCCGTAGTCGCCCGGCACGGGGCGGTGAATGGCGGTTTCTGGAGGCATCACCGCCACGGAGACCAACCCGGCCAGGGCGAGCCGTACCGTGACGGGCAACGCCCGCAAGCTGAAGACCGGGAGCATGAGGAAGACTGCCGAGTGCCGGGCGAAGAGGAGCAGGAGCTGCTGCCCGTACTCCAGGGAGAGAGCCATCACCGCACCATGTAGGGCATCAGGGCGAAGAGCCGGACTGAGTAGTCCAAGAGGGTGGTGAGCATCCAGGGGCCCAGGGCTACGAGCACGCCCGCCAGCACCAGCAGCTTCGGGACGAAGGTGAGGGTCAGCTCGTTGAGCTGGGTCACGGCTTGAAACAGGCTCACGGCCAGCCCCACCAGCAGCGCGCTGGCCAGGAGCGGCGCCAGCAGCAGGAGTGTCGTGCTCAGGGCGCCCTGGGTCAACTCCATGGCGGTCGCCAGCGTCATCCAGCGTCTCCTAGCTAAAGCTCATCAGCAGCGACCGCACCACCAGGTGCCAGCCGTCCACTAACACAAAGAAGAGGACCTTGAAAGGCAGCGAGACCACCACCGGAGGTAGCATCATCATGCCCATGGACATGAGGGTGCTGGACACCACCAGGTCGATGATGAGAAAGGGGACGAAGACCAGGAACCCCATCTGGAACCCCGTCTTCAGCTCGCTGATCACGAAGGCGGGCAGCAGCACGTGGTTCGGCACGTCGTCAGGGGTATTCACGGCCGGAATCTTGGTCATAGATAGGAAGAGCTCGATGTCCTTCTCCCTGGTCTGCTTCAGCATGAACTGCCGCAGCGGCGCCATCCCCCGGTTGAAGGCCTGGTCCTGGGGGAGCTCTCCAGTCAGATAGGGCCCCAGCGCCTGCTGGTGCACCTGGTCCCACACCGGCGACATGACAAAGAAGGTGAGGAACAGAGCCAGCCCGATGAAGACCTGGTTGGGCGGCAACTGCTGCACGCCGATAGCGCTGCGCACGAAGGAGAGGACGATGATGATGCGGGTGAAGGAGGTGAAGAGCATGAGGAAGGCCGGCGCCAGGGACAGCACGGTGAGCAGCACAACGATCTGCACCGCCGTGAGCCGGCCGCCGGCGCTATCGGCCACCTCCAGGGGCAGCGCCGGCGCGCCGGCGCCCCCCGGCGCCGTGGAGGCGCACCCCGCGGCGAGCAGCGCCAGCATGGGCAGTGCGACGCCCAGCAGGCGCGGGGCGCAGGCGGGGCGCATGCCCGCAGGCAGTGTTGGTCTGAGAGGGATACTCATGGTGGCTTGCAGCCATCTTCCCATGCGGCCAAACCGGCCTTACAGGAGCCGCGGTACTCCCTGCGGCGTCCGTTTGGATACCAGGGGCAGTACCGATGGCTGGCGCGACCGGACCCCCGCGCCGGCAGGATGTGGGGAGGGGAAGGGAAGGCTGTGCTGTATCCGGAAGAAAGGAAGAGGAAATCCAGGAGGGGACTTAAGGCAGCTTGTCCTGAGCCCAGTCGAAGGGGCGGAACATCGCCTCTGCTTCCGGGCGCTCCGGCCACAGCGCCTCGTCTTCGATCACGTCCAGGGGCGTGATCTGCTGGGGTGTGACCCCCACCACCAGGGTCCTCCGGCCCACGCGCACCAGGTGGATGGCCCGCTGCTGGCCCAAGTGCAGGGTGTCCAGCACCTCCAGTGGCCGTTGCTGCTGGGAGCGCCAGCGCGCGCCCGGCGCGGCGCGGCGCAGCAGCCAGAGGCTGCCGTAGGCCAGCGCCACCACGGCCAGCAGCTTGACCGCCAGCTCGGCGGCGGCCCACGGCGGGGATCCCTCGCTCCCCGTGCCGGCAGCCCCTCCCCAGGCCAGGAGCAGCGCGCCGAGGCCGCCCAGCGCAAGGACCAGGGCCGCAACGAGCGGCCTCGGGCTGCCGAGCCAGGAGCGCGCCGGGCGGAGCACCCCTAGCTCCCCGCCCGCCTGGCGGCGGAGAGGATCTGCGTCAGGCGCACGCCGAACTTCTCGTCCACTACCACGATCTCGCCGTAGGCAATGAGAACCCCGTTGACCTTCACATCAACGGGCTCCCCCGCCAGCTTGTCCAGGGCCACGATGGAGCCAGGCCCCATCTGGAGGATCTCCCGGATGGGTTTCTCGGTGCGGCCCAGCTCCACGGTGACCCGCATATCCACGTCCATCAGAAGGTCCAGGTTGGCCTCGTCCGAGACCTTGGGGGTATTCCGGCTGGCAAAGGGCGCGAACTGCACCGGGCGCACGCTCACCGGCTCCCGCGGCTCGGGATCAGCGGGCGGACGCTCCAGGGGCAGCGGCTGCGGCTGGCGCGCCGGAAAGTCGGCGGGCAAGGGGCCGTCGTCGGTCAGGAACTCCTCGTCCTCTAGGTCCGGCGCCATGGTGGTCTTCCTCTCTTCCGCTGCTTCCCGGCGCCATCCACGCGGTCTTCTGCGACTGGCTCCGCCGGGTAGGCCCGCCTCGGCGGGCAGGGCTACTGAATGATGAACTGGGTGAGATAGATGCCCTTCAAGGGGTGGGAATGCACCAGGGGGGCGAGGCGCTCCTTCAGCTCTTCCCGCAGGGTCGCTTTGCCCGAGGCGGTCAGCAGCTCTGAGGCCAGCCTGCTGGAGAGGTGGGCGGTGATGGCGTCGTCGATCACTGGCGCCACGGGCGCCATCTCCTTGGCCAGCTCCTCCTGCTTCTTCTTGTAGCCTTCGCCCTTCAGTCCCTCCAGCTCCTTGGCGGGCACGCCCAGCTCCAGCACCACCTCGACCTTGAGGTAGCGAAACCCGCCGGGATCGGCCAGGTTCACCACCCGCTCTTTGGTGGAGTACATCAGCCCTCGCGCCGTGGACTCGCCGTGGGCGCTGTCCTCCGCCGGGGCGTGGGCGCCCTGGCCCTCCGCCTTCTTGGCCAGGGCCGCCTTTGCTCCAAAGGGGTCCAGGGTCAGCGTGAGGGCGCCAACCCCGAGGGCAACGGCCACCACGGCGAAGAGCATCCACTTCTTAGGGAACATTACTGCCTCCTGGTACCGCGCCCTGGATCTGGCGCAGGTCTGCGCTGGTGAGGCGCTGCGCTTCGGGGTAGCTGAGCTGAATGTCTACACGCCGGTTGCGCGCCCGCTGCTCCCGAGTGTCGTTGGGGTTGCGGGGACGGGTCTCTCCATAGCCCGTGGCCTGCATCCGCTGGGGGTTGATGCCTGCCACCGCGAAGTAGCGCACCACCGCGGTGGCCCGGGCGGCGGAGAGCTCCCAGTTGGAGGGATACATGGCGCTCTGGATAGGGATGCTGTCGGTGTGCCCTTCGACTCTGACGGTGTTGGGGAGCGGCGCCAGGGTTCGGGACAGCTGAGTCAGCACTCCCAGGGCCTCGTCCTTCAGGGTGGCCTTGCCGGAGTCGAAGAGGAGGTTGCCGTAGAGGCTGATGAGGATGCCCTCCCGGTTCAGCTCGGTTTCCATCCCTCCTACGGAAGGCGCGGCGCCCCGCAGGGGGTCTATGACCTGTTGCAGCCGCTCCAGGTCGCGGGCCAGGAGCTGCGCCAGCGCGCCGCTGGACCCCGGGTCCGGCGCCGTGGGGGCAGGGTCTATCCCCTTCAACACGTCCACGTTGAAGGCCTGCTGCAGGGCCGTGGCCAGGCTATCAAACTTGGCGCGGTCCGTCACGGAGCTGGCATAGAGGACGATGAAGAACACCATGAGCAGGGTGATCATGTCGGCATAGGTGATGAGCCACCGCTCGTGGTTCTCTGGCTTCTCCTGCTCCTTCGCCCTCCGGGCCATCGGCGCCGTGTGCTCCTTTACGCGGCCTCGCGTTGCTCCGGCTGCGCCGCACTGGCGGCGTGCCCTGCGCCGCCCCGGCGGGCCGCTGCGGGTAGGAAGGCCTCCAGCTTCTCCTGCACCACCCGGGGGTTATCCCCGGACTGGATGGACAGCACGCCCTCCAGCATCACTTCCCGCATGTGGGCTTCTTCCTTACTCTTCTGCTTCAGCTTGTTGGCCAGGGGGAGGTACACCACGTTGGCGGTGGACACGCCGTACAGGGTAGCGATGAAGGCCACGGCGATGGCATGGCCCAGCTCCCCCGGCTCGCTGAGGTTGCTCAGCACGTTCACCAAGCCCATCACCGTCCCGATGATGCCCATGGTAGGTGAGTAGCCGCCCATGGCCTCCAGGACCGCGTAGTAGTGCTCATGCCGCTGCTTTGCCGAAGCAATGTCGGTCTCCAGGATGTTCTGGATCACCTCTGGGTCCATCCCGTCTACCACCATCAGCACGCCCTTTCTGGTGAAGGGGTCCCGCAGCGCCTGGGCCTCCTGTTCCAGGGAGAGGAGGCCCTCTCGGCGCGCCTTCTCCGCCAGACCCACAAAGGAGTGGAGCACCTCCGTGGGGCGTTCCCTCCGCTCCACTAGAGCGTTGACAATGGCCTTGGGCACCCCCAGCAGGGTGGCGAGAGGGAAGCTGACCATGGCCGCGGCCACGGTTCCCCCCAACACTATGATGGCTGCCGAGATGTTCAGCAGCCCGGTGGGAGTGCCTCCCTCTATGAGAAAGCCGCCGATGAGGGCGCCAAAGCCCAGGGTCAGCCCAAGAATGGTGGCCAGGTCCATAGCCTAGCCTCCGCCCTGGCCTGTCGCATCCTGGATGGCGGCGAACGCCGCAGGCCCGCAGCTCCGGCCGACCGAACGGTGATACTCCACGACCCGCCGGATGATCTCGTCAATGGACTCCCGCACCACCCACTTCTTGCCGTTGATCAGGGTGATGACCGTGTCCGGCGTGGCGTCTATGTGCTCTATCAGGTCGCAGTTGAGCACCAGCTCGGTGTTGTCCAGACGCGTGGTACAGATCACGGACGACGCTGCTTTCCGGCCCGCCTCTACCATCCTAGGGCCTGCTCCCGCCGGCGGCCCATAGGCTTCCCGACAGATGAGCCAGTACCTTTGTACGGGATGGCGCGCCCCTTGGTATCTCTAGTCCCCGTCACCATGTGGCCCGGGAGCGGCGCTGCTCCCGCCCAGCGGCCTTTCGTGGCCCCGGCCGCCTTTCCGTGTCCAAGCTCTACTTTCGGCAGGAGTTGCCCCCGATGTAAGGGGCTGGCCGATGTTAGGGAGGCGAGCCGCCGGTCAGGTTCCTGACGGCGGCCAGGAGCTGCTCGGCGGAGAGGGGTTTGGCCAGCACAGCGACGGCCCCGGCGGCGCGCGCCTCGGCCATCACGCTCCGGACATCGCCTGCGGTCATCAAGGCGACCCTGGCGCCGGGAAAGCGCCGCACCAGCTCCCGCAGGGCCGCCATGCCGTCCATCCTGGGCATGTAGAGATCCATGAGTACGCCCTCCGGGCGCCGGAGGGCGTACTGCTCTAGGGCCTCCAGGCCATCCGGTGCTTCCACCACGTCATATCCGCGGTTGCTCAGCATCTGGGCGAGGCTGTTGCGCACCACGGCTGAGTCATCCACCAGCAGGATGGTCGTCAATGCTTGGCGCCCCGGCGGCAGCAAAACTCCTATCGGCGCCACGTTGTCGTCCGGCGCCGGCAGTGGCTGCCCGACAATGCTACTATCGGCAACCGGAGGTCAGTTGCAAGTCCCCAGGCTACCGTGATCCTGGTTCTGGTCCCTCAGCCTGTGAACCAGGTCGGAAACTGCCGAAAGTCATATTCAGAGCAATGCTGCAGACCTCATCTCTCCAGCAGGTCCCCACCTTGCCGGCGCTTGGCTGTGGAGCGGGAAGCAACCTCCAGAGCGCTTGGGCCGGGACGATGCTGCGCCGGAGCAGTGACGAGACCTACGTGCCGGGGTGGGTTGGTCGAGGAGTCTTGCCGGTGGTCTCATCAAGCAGGGCCAGCTGAGGGAGCCCGATGCGACGAGTCTTTGTCAATAACGTTACGCCCGGTATGAAGCTGGGTCAATCCATCTATGGCCACCGGGGCGAGCTGCTCCTGGCCGCAGGGGTCGCCCTGAGCCCCCAGCACCTGCGACTGCTTCGAGAGCGGGGGTACTACCTCATCTTCGCCGAAGACGGGCGTACCGACGACATCGAAATCCCCGAGATCATCTCAGACCAGGTGCGCTCCACCGGCCTGCGGGTGGTGCAGGACATGCAGAGCTTCCTGGAGCGGGCCGCGGAAACGGTGCCACGATCCAGCGTCTCAGCCGCCAAGCGGGGCATGGATGGCGCGGCCTTTGCCCGTGCCACCAGAGACAAGCGACCCCTGGTGGAGCTGTCCCAGGCGGCCACAGCCATCGTCTCGGAGATCCTCGACCGAGACGCCCGCTTGGGCATCGATGCCATCCGTCTGCACGACGAAGGGACCTTCGGGCACAGCGTGGGCGTGGCGGTGGCTGGGGTGGTCATCGGCAAGCAACTCCGCCTCTCCCGGGACGCGCTATGCGTGCTGGCCACAGGCTGCCTGCTTCACGATATTGGAAAGATCTTTGTGGCTCCGGAGGTGCTCAACAAGCCGGGCAAGCTCACGGAAGACGAGATGGCCATGGTAAGACAACACCCGGCGCTGGGCTATCAGGCCGCCAAGCAGCTCTTTGGCCCCGGGATCATCTCCAACCACATCCCCTACCAGCATCACGAGCGGCAGGATGGGACCGGCTATCCCCGGGGGCTGGTGGGGTCAAATCGCGTTCCCAGGCCGGGGACCCGCCGCAGCGGCGGTGAGATACTGCCCCTGGCTGAGGTGGCCAGCATCGCCGACGTGTACGACGCCCTGAGCTCTCATCGCCCCTACCGGCCGGCCCTCCCTCCGGACCAGGTCATCCAGATCCTGCAGCAGAGCGCCGGCGCGTCCCTCAACGCGGGCATCATGGATAGCTTCCTGGGTGTGCTGGCGCTCTATCCCGTGGGAGAGGAGGTGGTGCTCCGCCGCCAGAAAGGGGAGAGTCTCGTAGGCGTGGTGATCCGGCAGAGCGCCGACCTAGCGCGGCCCGTGGTCCGACTGCTGCGAGACGCCGGGGGCCGCCCCATACCGCCCGAGGAGGTGGATCTCAGCTCCCTGCTCGATCTGGAGATCGATGCCTTGGTCTCCTCGCCCTCCGCCACCGGCGCTGAGGCGCGGGCGACGCTGCAGAACCTACGACGTAAGGCCCAGGCGGAGCTGCACGACGTGGTGTGCTGAGCACAGTGGCAGGGGGAGGAATAGCATTCCCCTCCCTGGATGGTTATGTCGAAAATACTGCGACGTCTCAAGTCCCCCCCTCCTTCGGCAGGCTCAGGACAGGTCTATCTCCCTCCCACCAGGGGAGGGAGGAAATGTTCCCTCTCCCTTGATGGGACCTGTGGTGAGCGGCGTCGAACCAGAGGGCTAGGGAGAGGGTAAGCCCGGCCACACTGCGGATGTCGACTATTTTGTCAATGACCATGAAGGGAGGGGTTGGGGGTGAGCATATCCCGGGACATATGTCGCCCCCTCCTCGCCTCCCCCTGGCAGAGGGAGGAATAGCATTCCCCTCCCTGGAAGGGGGAGTTGGGGGAGGGCACGAATCGTCGCGAGAAGGTGGCGCACCCCCGCTGCGCCTGCCTGCCGGTAGGCCAGCTCAAGCTGGGCGCAACTGCCGCCTGGGGGGTGTATCTTGCCTGTGGGAAGTCAGCCCTTGTGCTTCACCTTCCTGGTGGCCACTACGTCGGAACCCGTGCCCAGCACATCGGGCACGATCACCTCACCGATGTCCACAGGGGCGCGGACCATCACGTCGGCCAGGCGGTCCATGACCGCCAGCACTTGAGCTTTGGGCACGGGTGTGCGGGTCTTGACGCTGACCAGCGGCAACTCGCCACCGTCCACCATGATAGAGGTAGTCACCGTTCGTCGGGGGTCAAAAATCTCGCCCCGTATGAACTCCCAGGCCAGCTTGCACTGGGCGTGGTCTATGCTCAGCAGCTCTGTCTCGTTCCACTCGGCGTTGACGTCGCAGCTCGTGGGACAGACGACGCAGACGAACTTGCCTTTCATGCTCCCACCTCCACGGTGAGCTCTCCTGCCCCGCGCTGGAAGCGGTCGGACCGCACCCGGATGCGCAGCATAGACGCGGGCGCCAGCACGTTCTCCTTCATCCGCCGCAGCTCGTGGCCGTCCCGCCGGAAGATCACGTAGCGGTCATGGTCGGGGCTCACCACCCGCATGGAGAAGTCCACCGACTCGGTGCCGCTGACCAGTTGGGGGACCACGTAGCGGATCCCCTGGCCGGGGCGCACCGCGATCTCCGCGGCGGGCAGTCGCCCCGCCATGGCGTAGCGGGCGGCGCTGGCTCCAGCCCTCTCGGCTTCCAGGCAGGCGTAGTCCACCAGGTCGTGCACCTGGAGCGCGTTACCCGCGGTGAAAACGCCGGGGACAGAGGTCTGCAGGTGGTCGTCCACCACCGGGCCGCCCGTGACCGGGCTGAGGGCCACCCGGGCCTTCTTGGAGAGCTCGTTTTCTGGTATGAGCCCCACGGAGAGGAGGAGGGTGTCGCACTCCACCAGCCGCTTCGTGCCCGGGACGATCCCGCCGTGGGGTCCGATCTGTGCCAGGGTCACGCCGGTGACCCGGTCCCGCCCGTGGATCTCCACCACCGTCGTGCGGAGGTAGAGGGGGATATCGAAGTCATCCAGGCACTGGACGATGTTCCGGGCCAGCCCGCTGGGGTAGGGGAGGATCTCCGCCACGCACAGCACCTGGGCGCCCTCCAGGGTCAGCCGGCGCGCCATGATGAGTCCCACGTCGCCCGAACCGAGGATCACGACTCTCCGGCCCACCGCGAGGTTGCGCAGGTTCATGTAGTACTGCACCACGCCCGCGGTGTAGACGCCCGCGGGCCGGTGTCCGGGGATGCGAATGGCGCCCCGAGTCCGCTCCCGGCAGCCCATGCACAGCACCACTGCCTTGGCGTTGATCTGGCGCAGCCCCTGGCTGGAGCAGACCGTCAGCTCCCGCTCCGGGGAGAGGTCCAGCACCATCGTGTTCAGGGCGTACGAGACCCCCGTCTCCTCCATGCGGTCGATGTAGATCTGGGCGTACTCCGGCCCGGTCAGGGCCTGCTCGAAGACCTTGGTGCCGAAGCCATCGTGAATGCACTGGTTCAGGATGCCGCCGAGCTGCTCGCCCCGCTCCAACAGCACCACCTTCTCGGCTCCCGCCCTGCGCGCCGCCACCGCGGCGGCCATACCGGAGGGGCCACCCCCCACTATTGCGACATCTACAGCTTCGGTGCGCATGCTGTCCTCAGTTCCTTGGTGGTGCCCGCAAAGAGCCAGGACCCCGGCCCCCTTTGGGTCATGGTGGTGGCCGGTAGGCCCAGCTCTTCTTCCATCATCTCCTCCACCCGGGGGCCGCAGAAGCCCCCCTGGCAGCGCCCCATGGTCACCCGGGAGCGGTACTTGACGCCGCCCAGGGTATGAACGCCCAGGGGGTTATGGATGGCCCGCAGCACCTCGCTGCGGGTGACGGTCTCACACCGGCAGACGATCTGGCCGTAGTCGGGGTCTTGGGCCACCAATGAGGCCTGCTGCTCTGTGGGCAGCTCGTGGAAGGGAGCTGGCAGCTTCCGCTCCGGGTGGAAGGCCGGGTTGGCTTGCAGCGGCTGATGGAGGCCCACCCACTGGGCCACGTCCTGGGCGATGGCCGGGGCCGCGGTGAGGCCGGGCGACTCGATGCCCACCAGGTGCAGCATCCCCGGCAGCTCCGGCGCCTCTTCGATGATGAAGTCGCCGAAGCCACCCACTGCGGAGCTCACCGTCTTGGGGCGGATGCCGGCGTACGCGGTGATGACGTCCCGGGGATTCAGGGCCGGGAGGAACTGCTGGGCCTCCTGCATCAGGGTCCGGGCGACTGCTGCCGTGGTGGCGTCGTTGCTCTTGGAGCGCACGTACTCCGCGCTGGGGCCAAGGAGGATGTTACCGTCTATGGTGGGCGTCAGATGCACGCCCAGGCCGGAGCCTCCCTTGGGCGGTACCGGGTAGATCATGCCATGGATCAGGTCGCTCCGGGCCTTGTCGATGATGAGGTACTCGCCCCGGCAGGGCCAGATCTTGTAGCGACGCACGCCGGCCAGCCGGGCCACATGGTCAGCGTAGAGGCCCGCGGCATTGACCACCAGCTTGCTCCGCACCGTGCCCTGCCCGCTGGTGATGCGGAAGGCCCCGGCCTTGCCGGAGATGGCGGTCACCGGGGCATCCAGCAGAATGGTCGCGCCATTGGCCACGGCGTTCTCCGCCAGGGCGATGGTCATCCTGAAGGGGCAGATGATGGCTGCCGTGGGCGCGTGGAGGGCGGCGTAGCCGCTGATATTGGGCTCCATGCGCCTGATGGCGTCGCCGCCGATGATCTCCAGGGCGGAGACGCCGTTGCGGTCTCCCGTGGCCTTCAGCTTCTCCAGCTCGGGCACCTGGTCGGGGGTCAGGGCCACCACCAGCTTCCCCACCCGCTTGAAGGGCACGCTGAGCTGGGCGCACAGCTCCCCGTACATCCTGGCGCCGGCCACGTTCAGCCGCGCCTTCACAGACCCCACGGGCACGTTGAATCCGGTATGCACCACGGCGCTATTCTTGCCGCTGGTCCCTCGGCCCACGTCGCTCTCCTTCTCCAGAAGGACGACCTTGAGCTGGTAGCGGCTCAGCTCCCGGGCGATGGCGCACCCCACCACCCCACCCCCCACCACTGCGACGTCGTACTCTTGGCTCATAGTTCCTCGCTCCCACAACGGGCTTTGCCCCCAAAGTAGTGAACTCATTGTCACCCTGAGCGAAGCGAAGGGTCTGGTGGGGAGGGTCGTGAGTCATCCGTTGCCCCGCCACCAGATTCTTCAGTCGCTTCGCTCCTTCAGAATGACATTTGAGGCAAAGCTCCCACAACGATAGGCGGACACCATGCCGAGTGTAGTACGACCTACAAATGCTGTCAATCGCTCTTATAGATACTGGTGATAAACCACCAGATTCTGATGCAAATGGTGGAGGAGAAGGGAGGGCCCGGGAGCGCCCTGGGCTAGGCCGACGGGCGCTTGCCAGCTTCGTTCCGGGCCCAGGCGTCCGCGGCCACGATGTCCCGGAAGGTCGGGTGTGGGACGGGGGTGTGGGCCCGCAGCACGGCGCCGATGACCTGGGGCACCTCGTTCAGGGCGATCTGGTGGCTCAGGAAGGCCGAGACTGCCACTTCGTTGGCTGCGTTGAGCACGGTGGGCGCCGTGCCACGGCTTTTGCCCGCCTCCAGCGCTAGGGCCAGGCAGGGGTAGCGGTTCGCGTCCAGGGGATGGAAGGTCAGGCGCCCCACCTTCACCAGGTCTACGGAGGACATCTCAGGGATGCTCCAGCGCTCTGGATAGGAGAGGGCCAGTTGGAGGGAGGAGTGCCGTGTAGGCTGGCTAAGCACCGCCTTCACCGAGCCGTCCACGAACTCCACCAGGGAGCGGACCACAGCCGCGGGATGGATGACGAACTCCACTTTCTCGCAGGGGATGCCGAAGAAGCTCTCCACGGCGATGGCCTGCATCCCCAGGGTCATCATGGTCATGTCGTTCACACGAGCCTCCCCCCCCACGCGGCGCCCAGCGGAGTCCCCCAGGGGGGCGGTCTGGTTCTCCTCTTTGAGCGCCTGGGCGTCGGCGTCCTCCTCCGTGGCCGTGAGGACCACCCGTTTGACGGAGCCTGGTTCGCCGCGCAGGCACTGCCAGATGGCGCTCAGGGCACCGTGCACCGGCAGGATGGAGGCATTGTGTGCCCCGGCCGTCGCGGTCAGCAGCGCCCCGGCCATGGTCGTGAGCTTCAGGCTGGCCAGAGCCAGGACCTTGCCGGACAGGAGGGCAGCCAAGGCGGCGGCCAGCCCCGCCCCGCCGCTGGCTGTGGCGCTTAGCACCAGGTCCACCGCCGGATGCACTGCCATCTCTTCCATGGTGGCGACTCGCTTGCCCCCCAGAGAGGTCGAGGGCGCGGCGTCTCCGGTGTAGCACACCAGGTCCGGCCGGAACTCTTCCACCTGCTGGGCCAGCAGCGGATGGTCGGTGTGGGCGGCCAGGCCGGCAACTTTGAGCTGGTGGGGGAAGGCCCTGACCACCTCCAGGGCTTGCTGGCCCGCGAGCCCCGTGGAGCCGAGGATGGCGATACGCCGCATAGCGAGGGGGTAGGGCCTCTTGGCTCGCAGGGGGCGCCCAGGCCGGAGCGCTACTCCGGTGCAGGGGGGATGCTGCTGGGCGCCACTGCCAGCAGCGCGGCCAGCTTTTCCAGCGAAGTACGCCGGGGCCGCGCGCCCCGTCGGAACCAGGAGACCACGCTGTGGGGCTCCAGCTTTAGGCGGCGGGCCAGCTCGGCGCGGGTCCAGTCCCGCTGCTGGAGCTGCTGGTCCAGCCAGGTGGCAAAGGCCGAGGGCCGAGCGCCGCGCAGACTCTGCGTCCGCTGCCGCACCTCGTCCGCGCTGACCCAGAGCGCTTCGGCCAAGCGCGGGCGTACGGAAGGTAGGGGGAGCCCGCCCCGGTAGAGCCAGCGAGAGACCGCGGCGGCGCTGATCCGCAGCGCACCTGCCAGGTCCCGCGCGGAAAGTCCTTGCTGACGCATACGCTCGCCCAGCCAGGCGCCGAACGACAGGTCTGCGCTTGCTTCCGGCTGACGTGGCGTGGCGCTGCGCCGGCCCCAGCGAGCGGGTAGTGGCCGGAGCGCTGGCGGCGTCAGCAGCAGCTCCGCCGTGAACCCCTCGATGATCTGGCAGCAGGCTAGGGCGTCCCCATGCTCAGAGCTGATGGACCGGGCCAGGGCCAGCAGCTCCTTCACCCTGGGATCAGAGATGGCGTAGTAGAGGAAACGCCCCTCCCGGCGGGCGGTGACGTAGCCGCAGGAGCGCAAGCAGGCCAGGTGGGTGGCGATGCGGCTGCGGGACAGCCCCAGGGCCGCCGTCATGCTGGCCACGTTCATCTCCCCCAGATCCAGGAGGGTCTCCAGCAGGATGAGGCGCGTGGGGTCGCTGAGGCCCCGGAAAAACCGGGCGTCTACCTGCGCCGAGGAGGCACGGTCTCCCGCACGGGTTGTCACGGCTATCTCCGCCCCTTCAGTGGTTTCTGTCCCTACGATAGAGGACACGTCGGAGAATGGCAAGCGGGAGGCGCGCTGTAACTGCTTCACAAATGGTGGGTGATATTTCTCCCGCTCACCCTGAGCACGTCGAAGGGCGAGCGGCTCATGGTTCCCTTCGGCAAGCTCAGGGTAAACTCGGCTCACCATGAGCGGATGCCGGCAGACTCCACCAAGCTATGAACACAGTCACGGCGCGCTGGGGCTTATGATCCGCTCCCCAGGACCTGAAAGGGAACCGAGACGGTTGTAGGGCGGTCCCTTGTGGCCCGCCCGGGAGTGGGGGAATAAGCCCCCACCCTACATGGAAACCTTGCAGGCTACGTGCGCACTGAGGGCGCTTTGGCCGCCCGGTCCAGGTAGTAGGAGCGCATCTTGTAGTGCACCTCGTTGGTCACGAAGAGGGCCGACTCCAGCGAGGCGAGCTGCTGGCGGGATAGCGCCATCAGGAAGTACTCGCCACCGATGTCGGTGTTGATGCGCATGCCCACGCAGCCGAAGGAGAGGGCGGGCTGGTCGCCCTGCATGGCCACGGGGATGGCGGCGCACCCCGGCCGACCGAAAATGCTCTGGGGCGGCCTGGTCCAGTTGATGCCGCCGCAGCTCTCCGTCAGGAGCATAGCCTGCTGGGGGTTGACCCAGAGGAGCACGGCGTCCGGCTCCAGCGGGAAGTCCCGCAGCGGGCCGTAGACGATGCCGGCCCGGGACTCCTGCACCTTGGGCACCTGGGGCACCTCCGCCTCTTCCACGTAGGCGCTGGTGCACATGTAGCCGATCTCCCCCATGAGGGCCTCCATCATCTGCTCGGACATGGGGAAACCCATGACGTAGGTGCCCACGGGACAGTTGTGGTGGTCCTCCGCTGCCGCGTAGAAGACCTCCTTCTCCGCCTGGCGCCAGAAGCCACAGGCCGAGGGGGCCAGTTTCTGGGTGCGCGGCACGCCCGGGGGCTGCTCCTGGACGAAGGCCACGGCGACGGGTGCGATGCTCAGTTGCAGCCGGTCTTGCAGCGAGGATGCGACGGACGCGTTGCTCATGGTGCCTCCTGAGAAGGTAGGGTCTCGCGACGCAGGCGAAACGATGCTGCCATACTTGTCACGATAGCGACTGGACTATAGCAGTATGAAGGTTATGGGTCAAGAGGAATAGGAGGAGAGTGTTTAACAACTCCGCGCTGCAGGCTTCAGCCTGCAGCATAGCCGCTCTGAATGCCTCAGGCTTGAGCCTGAGGTGGCGGCTTGATAAACACCCTCATGGGAGTGCGCCCGCTACCACGCTGAAAAACCTGCGGCCGCTTCCTGGGCCTTTCGGAGGGAGCGGCTGCGCCTGGGGTAGGGCGGCGACGCCTACTAGTAGAACACGTTCTCGATGATGAGATCGTTCATCTGGTCCATGGTGAGGCCCAGGAGGTTCTGGAAGATGTGGTCGATGTGCTCGCCCATGCAGGGGGCGGCCCGCTGCGGCTGCCAGGCCAGCCGGTTGAACCGGAAGGCCGGGCTGTCCGCCGGCGCCGGGCCCGTCTCAGGGTGGTCCAGCCACACGTAGTGCTCCCGGGCCCGCATGTGGATGTCCCGCTCGAAGAGGTCCTCCGAGGTCTGGACCACGCCCGCGGCCACGCCGGCCTGCTGGAGCAGGAACATGACCTCTTCGGCCGTCCTGCTGCTAGTCCACTCGGTGATCTGGCAGTCCAGCTCGTCCTGGTGCTCCAGGCGGCCCACCAGCGTCGCGAGGCGTCCGTCGGCCAGCCACTCCGGCTTTTCCAGGGCCAGGCAGAAGCTCTCCCACCGCTGGTCGTCCTCCACGGCGATGGCCACCCAGCGGTCCTCGCCCTTGCAGCGGTAGGCGCCGTGGGGCGCCATGGCCGGATGGCGGTTGCCGATGCGGGGCGGCACCCGGCCGTTCACCGTGTACTCCAGGATGGCCGGGCCGGTGGCGTTGATCACCGACTCGTACTGGGAGAGGTCGATGAACTGCCCCTTGCCGGTGCGGTTGCGGTAGTGGAGGGCCGCCAGGCAGGCCGTCATGCAGTGGGAGGGATTGAGGCAGAAGTCGGTGTAGGATCCCTGGGGACCCACGGGCGGCGTGCCCTCGAAGCCCATGAGCATGTTCAGGCCCGCGATGGCCTTGATGCCGGGGCCGAAACCGGCGTAGTGGCGCTTGGGGCCGGTCATGCCCATGGCCGGCATGTGGATGACGATGATGTCCTCTCGCAACTGCTTGAGGGACGGGTAGTCCAGCCCCCACTTGTCGATGGCCCGGGGGCTGAAGTTGGTGATGAGGATGTCGCTCAGGACGGCCAACTGCTTGGCCAGGGCCAGCCCCCTGGGGTGGTTCAGGTCCAGGAGCACGCCCCACTTATCGGTGTTCAGGTTGTTGAAGTAGAGGCTGGTGTTGAGGCTGGTCTGGTCGCCCACCTTGGGCTGCTGGGGGCGCATGCCGTCCACCCGGTGCTGCGACTCCACCCGGATGACCTCAGCGCCGTTGGCGGAGAGCAGCTTAGTGCTCACCGGCCCTGCTCCGAACCAGGTGAAGTCCAGCACCCTTATGCCCTTTAGGGCCTTTCTGCTCCCCATGGTGTATCCCTCGCTCCCTGCGGTGGCTAAATGGCGCCGGCGGTTCTGAGCAGCGCCAGCTTTTGCGGCGGAATGCCCAGCTCTTGGACGTAGACCTCGTGGTTGTGCTCCCCCAGCAGCGGCGCCCGCCGGGCGATGCGCCAGGGCGTCTCCGTGAGGCCGTAGGGCGCGCCGGGATAGGTGATCTCTTCATCCAGCTCCGGGTGTGGCACTTTGACGAAGAAGTTCCGCTGCTTCAGGTGCACGTCGTGGACGATGTCCTTCACCGAGAAAGCGGGAAAGAGGAACAGGTGGTGCCCCTGGCCACCGTTTGCCAGCTCTTCCATGGTGCGGGAGGCGGCAAAGCGGGACAGGATGTCCTGAATGTGGGTGGCGTTGGCCACCCGCACCTGCTCCTCCAGGTAGTGTGGGTCACCCAGGTCCTCGGCCACGCCCTCGTCTTGGAGCCAGGCCACCATATCCGGCCAGTTGCGGGCCTGGGTGCCCAGCCCGGTGATCCAGCCGTCCTTACACGGATAGAAGCTGCTGGCGTAGATGGGCACGTTGCTGGTGCGCTGGCCGTAGCCGAAGCGGCCGGGGCTCTCCCGCCGCCCGGGCCAGAACATGGCCTGGGGCTGGACCGAGAGGGCCACCGCCTCCTCCATAGAGATATCGGCGTGCTGCCCCTCTCCGGTCATGTCCCGGTGGAAGAGCGCAGTGAGGGTAGCCACGGAGCCCTGCATGCCGGCCAGGTAATAGCCCTGGTTGGCTGCGCTCATGAGGGGTGGGTCCTCCGGGTTGCCGGAGACGTACATCAGGCCGCCCAGGGCATCCCCCACGATGTTGGTGGCCCGCAGGTGGCGGTACGGCCCCGTCTGCCCGAAGGGGGTGATGGAGGTCATGATGAGCCTGGGGTTGATCTCGCGCAGCTCCTCGTAGCCCAGCCCCAGCTCTTCCAGGTAGCCCGGCTCGAAGGACTCCACCACCACGTCGGCGGTGGCCACCAGCCGGCGGAAGAGCTCCTGGCCGTCGGGGTGCTCCAGGTTCAGGGTGATGCCCCGCTTGCTGGTGTTCATGATGAAGTGCAGAAGACCCTTGTTGACGTCCGGCTCGTCGTGATAGAAGGGGCCAAGCCGCCGCAGGGGGTCACCCTCGGGCGGCTCGATGCGGACCACGTCGGCTCCCAAGTCTGCCAGGAGGCGGGCGCAGTAGACGCCGATCTCGCCTGCCAGGTCCAGCACCCGGACGTCGTCTAAGGCCGTGGGAGTGGGAGCAGCGCTATCCATAGGTTTATCTCTTCCCCGTGTGTGCTTGTGAGATTATACACAAGTGGAGCGGGCGGCTCAACCCAGAGGCGCGAGCGCCCCCCTTTAATAAAACGACCTGGTAGCGGCCGTTGGCAAAGTCTGTCCTGAGCTCCGCCGAAGGGCTTGTCCTGAGCTCCGCCGCAGGGATGTGGGCTGGCTCACCACGGAGGGCGCGGAGGAGATCGCCGTTTGTTTCTCCGCGCGCTCTGCGGTGGGAACGGAGGGAGAGGTGGCCAGGTTACGCTGTCTTATCCTTCAACGCAGCGTCCAGGATGCCCACGGCCTCGTCCACCTCCGCCTCGGTGACGATGAGGGGCGGCATGAAGCGGATGGCGTTGTCGGCCACGGGGTTGAGGATCAGCCCCTTCTGGAGGCAGTTTGTGACTACCTCCATGGCGCAGTTCTCCTGGAACTCCAGGGCCAGCAGCATCCCCCGGCCCCGGACCTCCTTGACGATGTCGTAGGTGTCCTCCAGGCGGCGGAGCTGGCCCAGGAAGTAGTCGCCCACCTTCCTGGCGTGCTGGGGGATGTTGTGCTCGACCATGTAGCGGGTGGAGGCCAGGGCCGCCGCGCACACCAGGGGGTTGCCGCCGAAGGTGCTGCCATGGTCGCCGGGCTGGAAGACCGCGGCGTGCTCCTTGGCCATGAGGGCGGCAATGGGCACGCCGCCGCCCAAGCCCTTGGCCAGGGTCATGACGTCCGGCTCGACGCCGAACTGCTGGTAGCCGAACAGGGTGCCCAGCCGCCCGAAGCCGGTCTGCACCTCATCCAGGATGAGCAGCAGGCCCTGCTGGTCACACCAGGCCCGCACCTGGCGGAGATAGTCGTCGCTGGGGATGTTCACGCCGCCCTCGCCCTGGACCGGCTCCAGCATCACGGCGACGGTCTGGGCCGTGGTGGCCCCCTTGATGGCTGCGATGTCGTCGAACTCCACGTTGACGAAGCCGGCCGGCACCGGCTCGTAGGGGGCGCGACCCTCGGGCTTGCCCGTGGCGGGCACCATGCTCAGGGTGCGGCCATGGAAGGAGTGGAGGGCGGTGATGATCTCGTAGGCGCCGTTGCGGTTGATTTTGCCCCACTTGCGGACCAGCTTCACCGCGCCCTCGTTGGCCTCGGCGCCGCTGTTGGCGAAGAAGATGCGGTCCAGGCACGACTGCTGGATCAGCAGCTCCGCCAGCTCGACCTGGGGGATGGTGTAGAGGTCGTTGCTGGTGGTGAGGAGGGTCTGGGCCTGCTGGACGATGGCCTGGGTGATGGCGGGATGGCAGTGGCCCAGGTTAGTGACGGCCCAGCCGCCGATGAAGTCCAGGTACTCCTTGCCGGCGTCGTCCCACACCCGGGCGCCGGCGCCCCGGACGATGGTGGCCTTGAGGCGGCGGCCGCCGGCCCGCATGTAGACGTTGCTCTCTCGCTCGATCCAGGTGCTCATGGCAGGTGCTCCTCTGTGGAATGCGGATTGGAGATACTGTGAGGCCCCTCGCTGGAGGCTGCGTCGGTGTGGAGGAAGGCTGGGCGGCTAGCGCTGGGCCATCTCTGCCAGCCGCTTCAGCGTTTGCTCCAACTGCTGCTGCTCCTGGCCGTAGCCCGCCCAGTCGCCGGCTCTCAGGCGCTCCTGGGCGCGGGTGAACTGCTCCTGGGCCAGGCGGGAGAGGCCGGCTATATCCTGGGGCGTGGCGGGGAGTGGCGCCGGCGGGCGCGCCTCCCCCGGGGGCGTGGCCGGTGGCGTGGGAGCAGGGGCGGCCGCGGGTGGAGGCTGGGTGACCTGGGGAACGTAGATCTTGTTCAGGCTCTCCTCCAGGGTCGCCTCCATGGCGATGCGGTTTCCCGCGGCCACCACCACCCGTTTCAGCTCCGGCAGCTTGCTGCGCTCCGACTGGAGGTACACCGGCTCCACGTAGAGGTAGGACTCCCCGATGGGGATGAAGAGGAGATTGCCTCGCAGCACCTTGGAGCCGCTCTGGTTCCACAGGGAGAACTGGGGCGAGATAGTCGGGTCCTGGTCAATGCGGGACTCGATCTGTCGCGGCCCGTAGATGACGCGATCGCTGGGGAACTTGAAGGCTAGGAGCTTGCCGTAGTTGGGCGCGTCGGAGCGGCCTGCCAGCCAGGCGTTGGTGTTGTTCTTGTTCACCGGCGTGAAGGGGAGGATCAGGATGAACTCGGCCTTGGCCTGGCCCGGCATGCGCATGATGACGTAGTACGCATCCATGGGCTTCTCTTTGTCCAGGTAGACCTCGATGGGCCGGGTGTAGGCGTCCTCCTTGTTGTAAAAGACCTGCGGGTCCTGCATATGGTAGATCTGGTACATATCGGCCAGGGTGTTGAAGAGGTCCTCCGGATACCGCATGTGCGCCTGCAGCTCCTCCGGCATGGCCTCAAGGGGCTTGAACAGGCCGGGGAAGATGAGGTCGTAAGTACGGATAATGGGGTCCGAGGGATCGGCGATGTAGAAGTTCACCGTCCCGTCATACGCGTCGACCACCGCCTTGACGCTGTTGCGGATGTAGTTAAACTGCCGCCGGTAGGGCTCTGCATAGGGGTAGCGGTTGGTGGTGGTGTAGGCGTCCTGTACGTACAGGAGGCGGCCGCGGTAGATCACCAGATAGGGGTCGCGGTCCAGGGTCATGAAGGGGGCGATATGGCGCACCCGCGCCTGGACCTGCCGGACGTAGAGGATGCGACTCTCCTCCCGCAGGGCGGTGAGGAGGATGTTGGGATCGGCCATTTGCCAGGCGAAGATGGCCCGCTTGAACCAGGAGTCCAGCAGCACACCGCCCTTCCCCGCATACCGGGTGTACTTGGTCTCGACCTCGGAAGCGAAATCCAGCTCGTTCTCCTCGGTGTTGACGATGACCCAGTCGCCGGTCTTTTCTCCGAAGTAGACCTCCGGCCGGGTGATCTCGAAGGCAGGGTAGGGCGGCGTGCTGACCGGGGGAAGGTTCTTGACCAGGAGGGTGGGCAGCCCCTCGGCGCTGATCTCGTTGACGGGGCTGAGGGCCACGCCGTAGCCGTGGGTGAACTTGAGCCGGCGGTTCACCCAGGTGGGCGACTCGCCGGCCAGGGCCAGCTTGTCCGGGGCCAACTCTCGCGCCGAGAGCATCACCTGGCGGTACTCGCCGTCGAAGCGGTACCGGTCGATGTCCACATCGTGGAACTCGTAGTAGCGGCGGATGGCCTGGATCTGCTCGTAGGTAGATTTCAGCGGCTCGTGGTCCCACAGGCGGATGTTTTTGATGGTCTCGGGGTTGGCGGCGATGTCCCGGGCGGCGGGCTGGTCTTCGCCGGGATAGGCCACCTCCTCCACCCGGTCCAGCCCGAAGGCCTGGCGGGTGAAGCGGATGTTGTTCTCGATGTAGGGTCGCTCTCGGGCCAGCTCGTTAGGCTCCACCTGGAAGCGCTGTACGAACTCCGGGTACATGCCGCCGCCGACCAGGCCCACCAGCGCCCAGGCGGCGATCCCCAGGGCGGGCAGCCGGATGCCCTGGCCGAAGATGTTGAGCCCCAGCAGCACCCCGGAGACGGCCGCCAGCACTGTCAGGATGGTCAGCACCGGCAGGCGCACGTTGATGTCGGTGTACCCTGGGCCGAAGACGGCGCCGGTGTCCGAGTAGAGGAGGTCGTAGCGGTCCAGCCAGTAGCCGAAGGCCAGCAGCAGCAGGACGCCCATCCCCAGGGTGGAGACGTGGGCCCGGATGCCCCGGCGCCGGGCGCCCGGACCCTGGAGGGTCAGGGAGACGCCGTAGACCACCAGGGTGCCCAGTAGCGTGACCAGCAGCGCCCCGGTGCCCCACATCTGGAGGAAGCGCTGGATGGGGAATGAGAAGACATAGAAGCCGATATCCTGCTGGAACACCGGATCCGTCATGCCGAAGGGGACGGCGTACAGGAAGCGAAGGGTGCGGCTCCACTCGCCGGCGGCCACGGAGCCAAAGACGAAGGCGATGAACAGGCCGACCCCCAGGAGGGTGAGGTTGACCATGCGGCCCGCCAGCCGTTGCTCCTCTGCGCCAAGCTGCGTCACCGGCGGCGCCGGCGCGACCCGCCGCGCGATGAACAGGTTGACCATGAAGAAGAGGAAGAAGACCAGCGCGCCCAGCCCGAAGAGGGCCGCCCGGGTGACCAGGGTGGTGACGTAGGCCTGGGTGTATCCCACGCTCTCGAACCAGAGGAGCTCGGTGTAGACCTCCCGAGCGGTGCCGCCCACCACCATCACCAGGAGCACCAACCCCAGCAGGACCACCCATCCCTGGATGCCGCCCCGCTGCCCCGGACCGCCCATGCGGAAGGGCGGTGGGGGTGGGCCCAGGTCCTCGCGCCGGTCGAACAGGGAGAAGATGAACATGGAGATTCTCTTTCCGCTACCCGACTCTGGTGCCCACCGGGGTCGGTGTGAGCGCAGTAAGGAGCATGTGCTCCGTCCGGCCATCAACGATCCAGCTCTCCACGCCGGCCCCGGCGCCCCGCAGGCACGCCTCCAGCTTGGGGATCATCCCGCCGGAGGCAGTTCCCCTCTCCACCAGCGCGCGTGCCTCGTCGGCAGTGAGACGGGCCATCGTCGTGCCTGTGCCATCCTGCACGCCGGGCACGTCCGTGAGGAAGATCAGCCTGTCGGCGTTCATGGCTGCGGCCAGTTCGCCGGCCACGGTGTCGGCGTTGAAGTTCAGCGTCAGCGGCCCCTCGCCGCCTACGGCATCGGGATTGAAGCCCAGGGTGGAGACCACGGGGATATAGCCGGCGGCCAGCAGCGCCGGCAGCGGCCCCGGCTCGAAGGAGGTGACCTCGCCCACGTAGCCCAGCTCCGGGTCCTGCACCCGGCCCTGAATGAGGCCACCGTCGATGCCGCTGATACCCACCGCGCGCCCGCCCAGGGCTTGGAGCCCGGCCACCAGATCCTTGTTCACCAGGCCCGCGAGCACCGCGGTGACCACCTGCAGGCTCTCGCCATCGGTGATCCGCAGGCCCCGCACGAAGCGAGTAGGCACGCCCTGCTTCTTGAGCCACTCGGTGATGACGGCGCCACCGCCGTGCACCACGATCACCACCGTGCCCTGGCGCTGGAGGGCCACCAGGTCCTCCAGGGTGGTGTCGTGGGCGCCCAGGGTGCTCCCCCCGATCTTGACCACGATCATCTGCTGCTGCGCCATTGTCTGTCTTCC
Organism: Chloroflexota bacterium; assembly: GCA_016190485.1. GTDB lineage: Bacteria > Chloroflexota > Dehalococcoidia > SHYD01 > SHYD01 > JACPQN01. Next base: position 24,056 of record JACPQN010000018.1, on the reverse strand, counting down.
GACCCTAACGTCCCGTCTCAGAAGTTATCGGCAGAAGTCTTTGCGAGGCCCGAGGTACGAGGGCCGTGGCAATCTGGGTGGAGGGGAGCCGTGCTTGCCCACCGCCAGATTGCCTTCGTCGCCCCTGCACGACCCCCAAGCCCCTGCTCCTCGTCACGACCATTGCCTGGCGTTCTTCAGGGATACCACGCTAGCAGACCTTGCGCCACCGCTCAGGGTGGCAGCGGCCGTCCCGCTACGTCGTGTACTCGGCGTTGAAGCGGACGTACTCCTCGGTGAGGTCGCAGCCCCAGCCGGTGGCCCGCCCGTCGCCCAGGTGGAGGTGCAGCCGCACGGCCACCTCCTTCTGGCTGATAGAGAGCCGAGCCGCCTCCTGGTCGAAGGCCTGAGGCTGCCCCTGCTTCATGAGGTACACGTCGCCCAGTAACACGTCCACTTTCTCCTGCTCCAGCGCCGCGCCACTGCGGCCCGCGGCCATGAGGAAGCGACCCCAGTTGGGGTCGTTGCCGTAGATGGCCGCCTTGACTAGCATGGAGCCGGCCACGGTGCGGGCCACCAGGCGGGCGTCCTGGACGCTGGCGGCGCCCTGCACCTGCACCTCGATGAGCTTGGTGGCGCCCTCGCCGTCCCGGGCGACCTCCTTGGCCAGGTGGATGCACGCGTGGTTCAGGGCTTCCTGGAACTCCGCCGCGCCGGGGCCGCCGTGGTAGATCATGGGGTTGCCGGCGGCGCCGTTGGCCAGGAGCAGCAGGGTGTCGTTGGTGCTGGTGTCGCCGTCCACGGTGATCATGTTGAAGGAGAGGTCGGCGGCAGCCCGCAGAGCCTCCTGGAGGAAGGCGGGCTCTACGGCCAGGTCCGTGGTCACGAAGGAGAGCATGGTGGCCATGTTGGGGTGGATCATCCCCGCGCCCTTGGCCACGCCGCCGATGACGCCGCGCCCTCTCGCAAGTGACACCTCTATCGCGATCTCCTTGGGAAAGGTGTCGGTGGTCATGATAGAGCGGGTGAACTGGTGGCCTCCTTCCCGGGAGACCTGGACGCTGCGGATGCCCTCCCGGAGCTTCTGCATGGGCAGGGGCACGCCGATGACCCCGGTGCTGGCCACCAGCACGTCCGGGGGCTGGAGGCCCAGGCGCTCGGCCGCCAGAGCGGCCATCTGGGCTGCGTCCCGGTAACCCTCGTCGCCGGTGCCGGCGTTGGCGTTGCCGGAGTTCACCACAACGGCCTGAGCCTGGCCTTTGCGCACGTGCTCCAGGCACCAGTGCACCGGGGCGGCCCGGAACCGGTTGGTGGTGAAGACCCCCGCTGCGGCGCAGGGCCACTCGGAGAAGAGGAGGCCCACGTCCCGCTGGCCCTCAGCCGCGGTTTTGATGCCGGCGTAGACGGCCCCGGCCAGGAAGCCCTGGGGTGAGGCGACGGTGCCCTCGGCGATGGTCTTCATGCGCAACTCCCGCAACAAGCGCGCCTTCGCCTCATGCGAACGCGCCTTCACACTATAGTGACATGGGACGCTGGCCGTCAATCGGGCGGGTGGTTGCTGGGAACAGGGTAGTACCCCGGCACGCGGAGAGGGACCCAACACTGTTGGGCCCCTCTCCTGGGTTGTGAGGAGGTTGGCTATGCCGATGTCCTAAGCCGATGGTGCGCTACTCGCCCTGCCAGCCTGGGGGCACGTAGAGGATGCCGCCGATCGCGATGGGTGCTGTGACAGCGGTGGTCTCCACCACACCAATGTAGACCGATGTCTCGACGCTGAAGTTGGCCTCGCCACCGGGCGGCACGTAGAGGATGCCGCCGATCTCGATAGGCGCGGTGACCGCAGCGGTCTCCACCATGCCTATGAAGGCGCTCTCTTGGGCCTCCGAAGTCCTATGGCTCTTTCGGGGAACGTAGCGGATACCACCGATCTCCACGGACCGGGTGACCGCAGTGGTGGCCACGACCGTAGTCTCCTCGCCCGGGGCGGCGAAGGCCGCCGCAGGCATGCTCGCCACTCCAAGCACGAAGGCGAGTAAAGCTGCTCCGAACAGCGGGCCGGTGCGAACCATATATTTCATGGCGTGAACCTCTTCTCGCGAGTCCTGTTCCGACTCCGGCGAACTACCTCTCATGTCTGGGCGTCGTTTCCATCACCTCCTCTCCCCCAGCTTCTCACTATGCTATAACGCTGCGGGCGATGGCAGGTTTAGTCCCGACGTCGCCCCGCGATCGCCGACGCCGACCTCTGGTCCCCGTTGGCATCCGGAAAGGGTAGTCACAGATCGCCTCTGACGGGGATGACAGCCCCGGTTCCGGGCACTAGTACTTACTTGCGAAAAAACGCGCTAAAAGAAGCCGCTCATGGTGAGCCTGTCGAACCACGAGCGGCAGGTCCTTACGCTCTTTTCCGAAAGTAGGTACTAGAATGCATGGGCGCAGAGCAGGGAGGGAGCACGTCACCTCAGGTGACCTGCAGGGGGTTTACGGGGATACTTCTGCTGCGGCGATCAAGGTTACACCGCCTGTGTGTGCGCGGCTTTCTGCTAAGTAGTGCCGGGGGGAAATCAGGTACTACCCTGATCCTGAGTTCCTTCCCTGAATGTACTGTGGAGTAACGCCGCAGTGTGGGGGTAACTCTTACAGCACTCGACTAAGCCCACTGTCGCCAAGCTGTATTGACGGTTACAGATGCGGCACGATGGTGTTGCGGACAGTGAGGAACTCGTTGTCGTGCAACTGCTGAACTTGGGCCGGAGTAAATCTTAACAAGCGATACCTAGCGTCCTCACTTCGATTCTTTAGCTCCTGGTAGTCCCCGTAGATATTCCTGAGAAGGATCTCCCTCGATATGGTCAGTCCCCTGTCCTGGTGAGACGCTGGATGTACTCCGCTCCCCGTACCTCGCGTGGCCAGGTACGCGTCTACGTAATGGGGGGCAGAATAAAACAGACCAGTGATTGCCCAGTCCAGAAAGCGCCCAGCGCTTAGGTTGATAGACGCATAAAAGTCCTGGTTGTCAGATGCCTGATTCAAGTGTTGCTGTCTCGTCGGCATTTGGCTTGAAACTCCGCTCGTACACAGGGATTGCTGAGTACGGTATCAGGGTGCCTCGTTGGTCGTCGTCAAACTCGTTTAGGTTAATGAGCCTAAATTCGAGAACAGGTTCTGCGGCTACCGTGAGTATTTCCAATTGCGCCTCGTACACCCGGTTGCGCGGCTGCTTATCAAATGGCGTGGAATCCAGTATGGTCGTGAGACAGACTCCGCCATCGGACAATTCGCAGAAAACCGCAGTTACTTCTGGTATTGTCTCGACCAGAATCGCAAACTGCCTAATCAGCTTTTCCGTGGTCTGCAACTGCAACTCCTCGAGTATCGGTGACCCTGACTTGCAGGTTGGCGAACTGACACTGGATCCTCTTGTCCGGGAAGACCACCGCCAACACCTGTCCTGGAACCTCAGTAATGAGAGGGGTTGGATAGTCAGGGAGAAGACGACGTGCTAGCTCATTCAGGATTTGCCCGAACCGTAGTTCTCGGAATACCATGATGACGTTGCATTCGATGAGCTTCGCTGCACTCGTATCCAAGGCATGCTCCTTGTAATGACAGCACCCCAGGCATTCTAGCACAAGCGCCTTCAGTGAGCTTAAACCTAGGTTCACCTTCCTTGCCCCCCGACCCCCTCGGCGTCCGGGAGGCAACGGCCGCGGTGGTGGCCCAGGCCCGCCACGTGCGCATCGCGCCGGAGGCGGCGGAGACTCTGGCCCGCCGCTGGGCATCGGAGGGTGTCGGCCCTCCGGGGTGGTATCCCAAGCACCACTTTTTCGATGGCACCCACCGCTCCGCCAACTGGCTGCTGGCCCTGGACGCGGTCAACTTCTCCTTCTGGTCCCAGGACCCCGCGGAGCGCTGGGAGATCGACTACCGGGGGGAGCGCCTGGACGGCTACTGGGCCTTGGCGGCTTCCCTCACGCGCGCGGTGGAGGAGGGAGCACCCCTGTGGGACGCCCGCACCCTGGCGGAGCTGACCCAGGGCGACGTCTACCGCATCTTCCGGGGTAAAGGGGTCATCCCCCTCATGGCCGACCGGCTGAACAACCTGCGGGAGGCCGGCCAGGCGCTCCTGGACAGGTACCGGGGGCAGTTCATCCATGCCATCACTGCGGCGGAGGGCAGCGCCGCCCGCCTGGTGGCGCTGCTGGCCCGGGACTTCCCCTCCTTCCGAGACGTGGCCGAGTACGGGGGCCAGCCGGTGCCCCTCTATAAGCGGGCGCAGCTCCTGGTCTCCGACCTCTGGGGCGCGTACGGCGGCAGGTCATGGGGCGCATTCAGCGACATGGAGGCCCTCACCGCCTTCGCCGACTACAAGTTGCCCCAGATGCTGCGGGAGCAGGGCGTACTGGAGTACAGCCCGGAGTTGGCGCGGAAAGTGGACACCCGCGCGCTCATACTCGCGGGCAGTCCGGAGGAGGTGGAAATGCGGGCGGCCACGGTGCAGGCCTGTGAGCTGCTGCGGGACGCCCTGGCAGAAGCAGGGGTGCCGCTGATGGCCTTCCAGGTGGACTGGCTGCTGTGGCAGCAGTCCCAAGGTGTGGCGGCCCAGCACCCGTATCACCTGACCCGGACCATCTACTACTAGCAGTTGCTCATCTGCCTCAGGCAGGCAAGCTAGCCCTCTGGTTCGACAGGCCTGTCCTGAGCCTGCCGAAGGGCTCACCACAAGTCCTATCAAGGGAGAGGGGATTTGTGAGGCAGGTACTCCATGAGCCAGCAGTCGCGCAGCGCCCCTTCGTGGAGCTCGTGGCGCGGCAGCAGCTTGACCCTGCGGAAGCCCGCCTTCTCGTAGCAACGGATGGCCCGCCCGTTCTCGGTCCGAGGGTCCAGCACCACGACCTGGGCGCCCCGCGTGGCCGCCAGGTGCTCCGCCATGGCCCGTACCAGGGCCGTGCCGATGCCCTGGTTCCACCACTCCGGTTCACCGATGTAGAGGTCGATGCCGAAGACCCGCTGGCCGGACGAGTACCCGTACTCCTCCTGCTGCTGGGCAGTGGGTACGTAGTACTGGATGTAGCCCAGGGGCCTCCCGTAACGCTCCACCAGGCACGCCGTGATGGGGTCGCCCTGGCGGGGCATGTACTTGTCCCGCACCGACTCTAGGGTATGGGGCCGGTCCCGGCCCTCGTAGAACTCCAGCACTCTGGGATCAGAGAGCCAGCGGGCCAGGAACGGCAGGTCCCCCTCAGCCAGGAGCCGCACCAGCAGCCCGTCCTTCTCAAAGAGCATAGCGCGCGGCCTCTACCGCGAGCCTGGGAGGCGCAGAGGCTCCCCGGCGACGAAGCGCTCTCCGTCCACGGCCAGCCTGACGCCCTCGCAGTAGTCGCAGGATGGCCCCCAGGAGCTGATGTCCACGGAGGGCAGGCAGGCGGCCACGCCAGCCTCGATAAACCCGCCGTGGGTGATGACCAGGGCGCTCCCCTCGTCAGGGAGACTCCTAGCGATCGAAAGCCACGCCTGGGCCAGTCGCCGGGCGAAGCGCCCAGGCGCGCCGCCGCGCCGGACTACCGTGGCGATGGGGCCGAATCCCGCAGTCCACTCCACCCGGGCAAAGAGTTCTTGCTCTCCTTCAGCCAGCGCGGGGTCCACGGCATCGGCCGCAAAGCCCATGGCGATGGCCGTCTCGATGGCTCTGGGCAGCGGGCTGGTGACCACCCGGTGGTACGGCCCGCTGCTGCTCCCTACGCGGCGGGCCAAGTCTACGCCCTCCTGGGAGAGGTGCTGGCCCGGCTGGGTACGCCGAGCGTGCCGCCGGATGTCCAGATAGCGCATGGGACACCTCACGGGTCTGGGCTGGGAGACGCGCGCCTGTTGTATAGTACAGGGTGCCAAAGGAACCTGGTAGCGAGTCGCCATGACAGCATCTCCCCGCCGCACCCACCGCCCCCGGGGCAGGCCCAGCATCGCCAAGGTGGGCCGCGGCCAGCCCACAGCGCGCTGCGGCGAGCCGCCATCGGTCGAGTTCCTCCAGGGCATCCAGGAGTTCAATCGGGGCCAGTTCTTCGAGTGCCACGAGACCCTGGAGGCGTTGTGGATCGAAGAGACGGACCCCCTGCGGTATCTCTACCAGGGCATCCTGCAGGTAGGGGTGGGGTTCTACCACCTGAAGCGAGGCAACTACAAGGGCGCTGTGAGCCTGCTGGGACGGGGACTCCGCCTGCTCCGGCCCTTCGGCGCCCGCTGCCTGGGGGTGGACGTGACCCGGCTCGTGGCCCAAGCGGAGGCCTGCCGCCAGCGCTTACTGGAGCTGGGGCCGGAACGCCTGAGGGAGTTCGACCTGTCGCGCATTCCCCAGGTCGCTCTGGTTAGCGCTGAGGCCTGAGGCTGGAGGAGGCATGCCCGGCAAACCCGTCTTCTCCGATCCCGCCCAGGCCACCGCCGACATTCCGGCCGGCGCCACCATCATGGTGGGCGGCTTCACCGGTCGTGGCGTGCCCGTGGCGCTGCTGCGAGCGCTGCGGGACCGGGGCGTCGGCGGGCTGACCATCGTGACCAACGACCTCAGCGGCGGCTGGTCGCCCTGGGAGGACGCTGCGCTGCTGGTGGAGGCTGGTCTGGTACGCAAGGTCATCGCCTCCTTCCCCATACCTGGCTCGGCCTCCACGCCCACCGCTTTCGAGCGGCTGCACCGGGAGGGAAAGATCGAGCTGGAGCTGCTGCCCCAGGGCACCCTGGTGGAGCGTATCCGGGCCGCCGGCGCGGGCATCGGTGGCTTCTACACCCCCACCGGGGTGGGCACGCCCTTCGCAGAAGGGAAGGAAGTGCGGGTCATCGACGGCCAGGAGTACCTCTTCGAGCTGCCGTTGCCGGCCGATTTCGCCCTGATACGCGCCCACCGGGCCGATGTCCTGGGCAACCTGGTTTACCGGCGGGCAGCGCGCAACTTCAATCCGACCATGGCCACCGCGGCCCGGGTGACTATCGTCCAGGTGGAGGAGGCGCTGCCCGCGGGCGCGCTGGACCCCGAGGCTGTGGTGACGCCCGGCATCTACGTGCAACGCCTGGTGCTGGTGGGAGGAGCGGCGTGACCGGGAGAGCGCCGCTGCCCCGGGAAGTGGTCGCCATGCGCATCGCCCGGGAGCTGGAGGACGGCTGGTACGTCAACCTGGGCATCGGCCTGCCGACCCTGGTGGCCAACTACCTGCCGCCCGACAAGCTGGTGGTCATCCACTCCGAGAACGGCGTGCTGGGCGTAGGCCCGGCCCCGGAGCTGGGACAGGAAGACCCCGACCTCTGCAACGCCGGTGGCCAGCCGGTCACGCTGATCCCCGGTGGGTGCCTCTTCGGCCATGCTGAGTCCTTCGCCATCATCCGGGGGCGGCACCTGGACGTGGCGGTGCTGGGCGCGCTCCAGGTCTCGGAGGGGGGCGACTTGGCCAACTGGATGCTGCCGCAGCGCGGCGTGGGGAGCATCGGCGGCGGGGCAGACATCGCCCGCGGGGCCAAGCGGGTCTACGTGGCGATGGAGCACACCACCCGAGAGGGCGAGCCAAAGATTCTGCGACAGTGCAGCTATCCCCTCACGGGCAGGGGCGTGGTGAACGCCATCTTCACCGACCTGGCGGTGATCCGGGTCTCGCCCCAGGGCCTCCTGCTGGAGGAGATCGCGCCGGGCTGGACGCCCGAGGAAGTCCAGGCCCGCACGGAGCCGCGCCTGATGGTAAGCCCCGCGCTGCGGGAGATCCGGCTGTAGCACAGCGGCTACGGCCCTACCCCTCGGCTCGCAGTCGGTAGCCCACCCCTGGCTCAGTCACGATGAGCATCGGCTCGGCAGGATCGTCCTCCAGCTTCTTCCGCAAGCTGGCAATGAAGACCCGCAGGCTGCCCACCGCGTCCTCATAGCCGGCCCCCATGGTCGACCGCAAGAGCTGGTGGTGCGTCACCACCCGGTCGGCGTGCTCTGCCATGTAGCGTAAGAGGGCGTACTCGGTGGGGGTGAGGTGCACCTCCTCGCCCCGCCGAGTCACGATGCGGCGGGCGAGGTCGATCCGGATCTCGCCCGCGGTAACGAGCTGCGGCGTTTCGGCGTTCTCGCGCTGCCCGTGGCGGAGCGCCACCCGCAGGCGGGCCAGGAGCTCCTGGATGTTAAAGGGTTTGGTCAGATAGTCGTCTGCGCCCTCATCCAGCGCCCGCACCTTCACGTCGATGTCATCCTGCACAGACAGGATGATGATGGGCACCTTCGACCACTCCCGGATGCGGCGGCAGACTTCGGCGCCGTCCATGTCCGGGAGCATCAGATCGAGCACAATCAGGTCGGGCGGGTGCGCTGCGGCCAGGTCCAGCGCAGCTTCGCCCGTGGGGGCCTCGCGCACGCCGTAGCCATTTGCTCGCAGCGCGACCCGCAGGGCGCGCCGGATCTGGGGCTCATCGTCGACCACCAGCACCTCAACGCCCATGACGGCTATGCTATAAGGGGGAGCGTGAAAGAAAACTGGGCGCCCCCCGCTTCAGCATCCTCCACCCATAACCGTCCTCCGTGCGCCTCTACAAAACCGCGAGCGATGGCGAGACCCAGGCCGACCCCTCTCGATGAGCTGGCGCCGCGCTCAAAGGGGCGCAGCAGACGCTCTCGCTCCGACTGAGGGATGCCCGGCCCCCCATCGGCCACCGTAACCTTTACGGCGTCGCTTCCCCTCGTCACCAGCACGGATATGGGAGTCCCGGCCGGGGTGTGCCGTGCGGCGTTTTCGATCAGGTTGGTCACGACGTGATCGATCTGAACGTAGTCGCAGGGCACGGCCACTGGATCATCCCCAATGGAGAGGTCGACGCGCCTGCCGCTGAGCAGCGGGGCTAGCCGCCGTACCACGCTGTGCACCAGATCGCCGACATCCTCGGAGCGCTTCCGAGGGCTGGCGGCGCCTGCTTCCAGCAGTGAGGCTTCCAGCAGTTTCGCCACGAGGCGGTCCAGGCGGTCCGCTTCCTCCTCTATGGCCGCGAGGAGTTCCTCGCGGTCTTCCTCGGTATAACGGGCCCCTGTCTGCCGCAGCCCCGACACCCCGGCCTTGATAGACGAAAGGGGCGTCCTGAGGTCATGGGACACCGCCCGGAGCAGGGCGGTCTTCAACTGGTCGGACCTGCGGACCACCTCCGCCTCGCGCGCCTGCGCCGCGCCTTGACGAGCGGCGTCAGCCAGTTGGGCCGTGACCACCGCGGTAAACAGGAGCAAGGCCAGGCCCACCGCCTCATCGGCCCGGGCGATGGTGAGGGCGCCCACGGGCTCGACAAAGAGCACGTCGTGCCCTACTACGGAGGCCAGCACTGCCACCAGGGCAGGCCAGCGTCCCCAGCGCGCGGCGGCGAGGGTGGTGGGCACCAGGTATAGCAGAGGGGCCATACCCAGACTGCCCATGGCGCCCTGGAGAAGACCCACCGAGAGCAGCGTGACGCCTACCGCAGTCAGCACCACCAGATAGGGTATCCACTGAGCTGGGTCCTTTACCCAGAGGGGAGCGCCGGGGTGCGCCATCTGCAATCCTGCCTCGCTGGAAACTTTACACTTTCCTAACGGCCAGGGACTCCTTCCTTACCCAATCTTAACACGCGCTGCGCTATACCTGATGGTGAAGACCGCGAGGAGCGAGCCATGGTGGATGAGGGCCCCTGGATCTCAGACCTAGAGGAGAAGGAAACTCTCCAGGGTAGCCGGCCTGGGAACCGTTACGTGCGCATCCTGAGCTATCCGGGGTTTCGGCGGCTCGGCGCAGGACTCCTGGCCCCCCGTGAGAGCGTCGGCCGGCCGAGTACGCCGCTGGGCCGTGCACTGGAGGCGCTTAAGCGCTTGCTCATCGGCAGCCCCCTCCCCTCTTCTCAGGAGCTCCAGGAGCGGCTGACGAAGTTCAAGGGGTTGGCCATCTTCGCCTCCGACAACATCTCTTCCTCGGCGTACGCCAGCGAGGAGATCATGCGGGTGCTGGTGCTGGCGGGAGCGCTGTCCCTTACTATGCCCATCACCCTGGCCATCATTGCGGTGCTGGCGGTAGTGGTGCTGAGCTATCAGCAGACCATCCGCTCCTACCCCACCGGCGGCGGGTCCTATATTGTGGCCCGCAGCAACCTGGGGGTGTTGCCGGGGCTGGTAGCTGCGGCCGCGCTGCTGACCGACTACGTGCTGACGGTGGCCGTATCCATCGCCGCCGGAGTGGCTGCCCTCACGTCGCTCTTTCCGGCGCTGTTTGAGTTCAGGGTGGCTGCCGGGGTAGCGTTTATCGCGGTGCTGTGCCTTGGCAACCTGCGGGGCATCCGGGAGAGCGGCACCATCTTCGCAGGCCCCACCTACATCTACCTGTTCGCTATCTTCGGACTGCTGGGGTACGGCCTCTGGCAGCTCGCCACGGGGAATCTCCCGCACTATCTGCCATCTCCGGAGAGGGGACACCAGACGGCCGGGGAACCGCTGACCATCCTCCTGGCGCTCCGGGCGTTCTCCTCTGGCTCCGTGGCGCTCACCGGGGTGGAGGCGGTCTCCAACGGCGTACCGGCCTTCAATCCACCGGAAGCCCGCAACGCACAACTGGTCCTGGTACTTATGGGGACCTTCTTCGGGTCCATCTTCCTGGGGATCAGCTTTCTGGCCGGACAACTGGGGGTTGTGCCAGACCCTTCAGAGCAAGAAACCGTGGTTAGCCAGCTTACCCGCACTCTGGTGGGCGACGGCAGCCCGTACCACTACCTGGTCCAGTTCGCCACCGCCGTGCTGCTGGTGCTGGCAGCCAACACCGCCTTTGCCGGCTTTCCCCGTCTGGCCAGCATTCTGGCGAAAGACCGCTTTCTCCCGCGCCAGTTCCAGTTCCGGGGCGAGCGGCTTGCCTTCTCCACCGGGATCATCCTGCTCGCGTTCCTGGGCAGTGTCCTGGTGACGGTCTTCGAGGGCAGCGTGACGAACCTGATTCCGCTCTACACCGTGGGGGTCTTCCTGGCTTTTACCCTGAGCCAATCCGGGATGGTCCTCCACTGGTTTCGGGAGCGTGCCCACGAGGGAGGCTGGCGGTGGCGGGCTGCCATCAACGGCTTCGGCGCGGCCGCCACCGGCCTGGTGATGATCGTGGTGGGCATCTCTAAGTTTGCCCTTGGGGCATGGATCGTGATGCTCCTGATGCCGGTCCTGGTCGTGGTCTTGTGGGCCATCCACCAGCACTACGAGCGAGTGGAGAGTGCGACGGTGGCGGAGACGCCCGTGGTGCCGGAGCTGATCCATCCCCGAGTAGTTTTGCCCATTGCCAACCTGGGGATCCCGGCTCGCCAGGCCATCGCCTTCGCCCGGGCAATTGCGCCCGACAACCGGATCACCGCCGTGCACGTGAGTGACGATCCGGAGGAGCGAGCGCAGCTCCGTCGAGCCTGGGAAGACTGGCAGCCCGGCATCCAACTGGTGATCATAGACTCGCCCTACCGGATGCTCAGTGGCCCGCTCCTGGCCTACGTGGCGGCGGTGCAGCAGACCCACCCCTACGATACCATCACGGTGGCCATCCCCGAGCTGGTGCCTTCACATTGGTGGGAGCATCTGCTCCATAACCAGACGGCCTTGCGCATCAAGGCGGCGCTCCTCTTCCGGCCGGGCATTGTCGTGGTGAATGTGCCCTATCACCTGGCAGGGGGATCGGCATCGGGAGCGCCGCACGATGGATGGCGAGGGGCCGGTGGAGCCTCTCGCTAGCTAAAAGGTCGCAGCCCACCCCGGATGCCCGGAGCGGGCTGCTTGTCTTACGGGCGAAGTTGAGGTTATCCCCGCTGCTGGAGCGGCACGTAGGGTACGTCCATCGGCCCGGTGTACCAGGTGAGGGGGCGCAGCAGGTCGCCACCCTGGTAGTGCTCCAGGGCTTGGAGCGCCCAGCCGGGCGTGCGGCCGATGGCGAACATGGGCACGAAGAGGTCCTCCGGGATGCCCAGGAGGTAGTAGATGGAGCCGGCATAGAAGTCCACGTTCACAAAGATGCCCCGGCTCTGGTAGCGCTCCATGCGCTTCTCGATGAGCTGGAGCATCTGGAACCAGTGGGGCTGCCCCTTCTTGATCCCCAGCTCGCGAGAGCGCTCCCGCAGGTGGCGGGCCCGGGGGTCTTCGGCCCGGTAGACCCGGTGGCCAAAGCCCATGACCCGCTCGCCCCGGTTGAGGCGGTCTTCCAGGTAGCTGGGCACCCGCTCCGGATCGCCGATTTCCAGGCACATCTGCATCACCGCCTCGGCGGCGCCGCCGTGGGAGGGGCCTTTGAGGGTGCCAATGCCGGCCACGATGGCACAGTGCAGGTCGGCCAGGGTGGAAGCCGCCACCCGTGCGGCGAAGGAGGAGGCGTTGGAGCCATGCTCGGCGTGGAGCACCAGGTCCACGTTGATCAACTGCGCCTCGCTGGGGTCGGGCTCCTTGCCGAAGAGCATGTAGAGGAAGTTTGCCGCGTGATTCAGGTCGTTGCGGGGCGCCACCGGCTGCTGGCCACTGCGGATGCGATGATGCGCCGCCACGATGGTGGGCACCTGGGCCGTCAGGCGGATGCCCTTGCGGAGGGTGGCGTCCAGGAAGGGCTGAGGGTTGCCCCGCTCGAACCGGATCTCGGTATCGGGGTCGAAGGCGGCCAGGGCGGAGACTCCCGAGCGCAGTACGTCCATCGGGTGGGCCTTCTGCACCACCCGGATCACGTCGATGACGGGCGCTGGGAGCGTGCGGCTGGCCTTCAGCTCCGCGTCGAAGGCCTTCAGTTCAGAGGGGGTGGGAAGATGCTTGTAGAAGAGGAGGTAGGCGATTTCTTCAAAGGTGGCCTGCTCGGCCAGGTCATGAATGTTGTACCCCCGGTACAGCAGTTTGCCTATCTCGCCATCGATGAAACAGGCGTCGGAGTTGGCGAAATAGATTCCCTTGAGGCCGTCGTGGATCTGAGGCTTGTCTTCGACCTTTTGCATGTGGGTCCTCCAGCGTAGCAGTACTGTAGGCAGAATCAGGCTCCGAGCACCGCTGGATCCGTGCGCGCGGGTTGCGCCGGCATACTCCGTCTCGGCTTCCGGTGAGCCAATCCTAAGCATACACCCTTATGGTGGGGTTGCATAGGGCTTGGTCTATGGCAAATATAGGGTTATTCCTGCCCTACCCGCGGGACCGGGCTGCGCTTACGTGGCCCCTTCGAGGAAGCGCCTGGGGTTGTTGACGAAGATGTTCTCGATGTCCTGGTCCTTGGCGCCCAACTGCCGCAGGCGGGGCACCACCCGCCGGGTGATGAAGAGGTAGCCGTCGGGGTTGTACTGGGCCCGCTGGGCCTGTTGCTCCCGGTTGGTGATGAGCAGGCTGACGGACCAGTCGTGGGAGAGCATGATGCGGTGGCCGAAGCCCGCCTCGATGAGCCGCATGGCCGTCTCGGTGCGCTGCTCCCAGTTGGGGGTACCCGGCATGCGGCCGCCGGGGTAGCGGTCCAGCCCCAGCCACACGCCTCTTCGCAGCAGGCCCAGCAGGTAGCCCGTGTCGGTGGTGTCGTTGCTGTGGCCGATGTAGACCCGGTCCAGGTCCACGCCTTCGTCCTCAAAGATGCGCACCTGCTGCTCCCCGACTCGCTCCGGCGCCCAGGTGTGGGTAGAGATGGGCGTCCCCGTGGCCTTCTGGGCCCGGGCCGCGGCCCGCAGGATGATCTCTCCCTCCGCGGTGACACCGCCCTGATCGTTGGCCACCTTGATGATGCCCGCCTTGATGCCGGTGCCTTCGATGCCCTCCCGGATCTCCCGGATGAACAGGGGCGCGATCATGTCCGGGGTGGCGCCCCAGAAGACCCGGGGGATGTCCCGCCAGATGCCGGTGGCGGGGATGATGTGCACCCCGCTGCGGCGAGAGACCTCCTCCAGCAGGCGGATGTCTCGCCCCAGGTCCAGCGTGGACACATCCACGATGGTGCGGACGCCCTCGGCCCGGGCCTGGCCGAGCTGCTCCACTGCCTTCTCGATGCTGCCCTGGCGGTCGATGAACTCTGGATAGGTGTGCTGGATGCCCGCGGAGGCCACCAGCACGTGCTCGTGGCTGAGGGTGTAGCCCAAATCCGCGGTGTCCAGGGGGCCGAGGACGGAGTTGATGAGGGCCATGATGCGCTCCTTTACATCTCCTATGTTTTAGCGTTAGCAATCTTATTGGTGGAGGACAGCGCCAAGGTCACCGCCGAAGTGATCCCGCGAAAGTCTACTTGCTCGAACGAAGTGGTATCCACTTCCAGCGGGTCGCTAGCGATTCCGAGCGTGTCCCACACACCCGCTTGCAGACTGGCTGCGAATTCCGGGAGCTGCAGATCCTCTCCGTGCCCGGGGTGCCGCTCTCCCGACCGGGCCCGTGCCCTGAAACGCTCGACAAGCACGCTCTCCTCTGCGTGGCAATGCACTTCAACTAGGTGGGCCGAGTACTGGTGGCTGAGCTTGTGCAGCCTGGGGCCTTCAATATCCTTTCGGAAGTTGCAGTCAACAACCACAGGTTGTCCGGCTCTTAGCAAGCCCTCCGCAAAGAGCAAGAGTAGCTCCACGCTGGCGTGCCCCAGCCTCCTGGACCAGTCGCGGTCATTCCAACCGAGGGTGTCGAAGAGCGACTCTTTGATGGCGTCTTTGCCAGCCAGAGGCAGCCCTAGCTCGGTGGCAAGGCGGCTCGCCAGGACGGTCTTGCCGCTGCACGGGGGGCCGGTGACGAGGATCAGGACAGGATGGCTCACTGGCGCTTCCGGCTAGCTGCTTGGTAGCGGCGGCGCGGGCATGGGGCCCAGCGCGGCTTCGCACCAGCGGGCGACAGTCAGCAGCGTGCCCTCGGCGAAGGGCGGCGCCACCAGTTGCACCCCGAAGGGCAGTCCATCAGCGCTCAGCCCGCTGGGCAGAGAGATGGTGGGATAGCCCAGGAGCGTCCACACCCCCTGGAAGGAGGGGTCGCCGGTGGTGCTGCGGTCCGGCGCAGTGTTGGAAACGGTGGGTGTCAGCAGCACGTCCACGCCTTCGAAGAGCGACCCAGCGAGGGTGCGGAAGCGGCGGCGCAGGCGCTGGGCGTGGAGGTAGGCCGCGCTGGGGATAAGGTGCCCCACCTCCAGGTAGGCCCGCAGCATCGGCCCGTAGTGGTCGGCGTGGGCGGCAAGGAGGCCGGCATGTACTGCCGCCGCCTCCGCCTGCATGATGGTGCGGTGCACGGCGAGGATCAGCTCCATGGGTAGCGGCAGATGCACTTCCTGCACCGCTGCGCCACCCCCTGCCAGACGCTGGCTCACCCCTCGTACGTGCTCCCGCACCTCCGGCTGAGCTCGATCCAATAAGTCCTGAACCAGGCCCAGTCGGGGCGGGTTTCCCACCTGACTGAGGGGCGTCGGGATCCCTGCAGCTGCTCGGGGCGATGATGCCGGGTCGCGCGGATCGTGGCCGGCCAGGGCCTGGAGCGCCAGGGCCGCGTCCTCCACCGAGCGTACGATGACGCCCACGTGGTCCAGGGAGTAGCTGAGGGGGATGACCCCGTACCGGCTGACGCGGCCGAAGGTGGGCTTGAAGCCCACCACGCCGCAGTAGGCTGCGGGGCGCAGGACGGAGCCGGCCGTCTGGGTGCCCAGGGCCGCCGGCGCCATGCGCGCCGCCACCGCGGCGGCGGAGCCGCTGCTGGAGCCACCGGGTGTGCGCTCCAGGCGCCAGGGGTTGCAGGTGCGGGCCGGGTCCGACACCGCGAACTGGGTGGTGACCGTCTTGCCCAGGATGATGGCGCCCGCCTCCTTGAGGCGGGCCACCACTGCGGCGTCGTAGGAAGGGACCAGGCCCTCGTAGGGTTTGAAGCCCGCGGAGGTCCGCAACCCCGCGGTGTAGATGATGTCCTTGACCCCGAAGGGCAACCCCTCCAGCGGTCTTGCCCGGCCCGACCGCAGCCGCTCTGCGCTGGCACGTGCCTGGGCCAGCGCTCCCTCCGCGTCCAGGGTCTCCCACGCCTGGATGCTCGCATCCAGCTTCTGACTCCGTTGTAGCAGCGACGGCACCAGCTCCTCTGGCGAGAGCGCGCGCCGGGCATAGGCCGCCGCGGCCTGGGCAAGAGTCAGCTCGTAAGGCTCAGGCATCGTCGGGAACGGGGTTGGCCAGAAAATCGGGCGGCTCGTCCAGCGGTTCCAGGGGCGTGCGGGCGAGCAGACTCAGCGCCTCCGCGGTGGCCCGCAGCGCGGCCGCGAGCGCCGGCAGGCGCGCCTCGCCCCAGCGCGCCAGGGCCCTGGCCTCCAGCTCCTGGAGCACCTGGTCGGGACTCTGTGGGGTATGCCAGAGAGACAAGGGCTTTCCTTTGCTGGGACGTTGGCCTGCTCCATCCGGAGGGGCGTAACGTACTTATGGAAGGGATTCTACATCTTCGACTCCCCCTTGCCTAGCCTGTGGGCCGCCTGGGTTGCGTTACTCAGGAGCAGGCGCGAAACTACCAGAGGGAAATGGAAAAAAATTTCACAAATTGTCCCCCAAACCCCTGTACACGGCCCGAAAGATGGTTTACAATGCCCTCTCGGTGGCCGTGACCCTGCCCTCAGACGGGGAGCCTTCGGGCGTCGTACGACGACCAGCTAACACCTTCGGGAGTGCGTGGTGGAGCCAATCGACCCCAAGACCATCACCGGTCTGGACTGGCCTGGCTTTCAGGCTCTTGTGACCTTTCTCTGGCTCTTGGTCATCTTCAATGTCGGCTTCGCCGGGGCCATGCTCTTCGGACAGGGCGTCATCCCCTCCCTCATTACCACGGGTCACCTGCCCCGGGGCCTGGGCAACTACCGCCCGCTGCTCATCCTGCTGGGCTTTCTCTCCTTGGCCGTGGCGGTTTTCGTGCTCTTGAACTGGTTCGGCAGCCTTCCGGTTGTCTACGAGATCTATCCCACGAGGCTGCAGTGACCAACCACCCAGCAGCAGCCGTCGCACCTCGCATGAGGCTGCTCCAGTGAGCCGACGCCCACCGCTGATAGCGGGAGTGGCGGCGGTGGTGGTGCTGCTGGCGGCGCTGGCAGGCGCCCAGGTGGTGGCGGCCCAGCTTGGAGGGGCGCCGGATCAGCCCATCGGCTTTACTCACCTGACCCACGCCACCACCCTCCAGATAGACTGCACCTTCTGCCACCGCAACGTGACCAAGGGGAGCACCGCCAGTGTGCCTGCGGTGCAGCAGTGCATGTTCTGCCACGCCGTGGTGACGGGGCAGACACCGCTAACGCAGCAGGAGATCGCTAAGGTGCGGGACGCGTTCCAGAACCAGTTGCCCATCGACTGGGTGCGGGTCCACCGGGTGCCGGACCACGTGCGCTTCATCCATGAGGCCCACTACACCGGTCTGCGGGCGCGCAACCCAGGTATCAGCACCCAGAATCTCTGCGCGACCTGCCACGGCGACGTGGCCTCGACGATCAAGGTTGGCCAGGTGCGCCAGCTCCGCATGGGCGACTGCGTGGCCTGCCACCGGGCCAACAACGCCCCCACCGACTGCACTACCTGCCACAAATAGGCGGCCGTATGGAACTGACGCGTCGGGACTTCCTGAAAATCAGCGGCTCCTCCGCCGCAGGAGCCGTGCTCTTTGCCGGGTGTACGCCTCCCGAGCATGAGTGGAAGCTGGAAAGCCCGGTGCTCCTGCCAGAGGACACCCTCACCAGCTTCGAAAACTGGTACGCCAGCGTCTGCCGCCAGTGCGAAGCCGGCTGCGGCATCATCACCCGTGTGGTGGAGGGCCGAGCCAAGAAGATCGAGGGCAATCCGCTCCATCCCCTGAACCGGGGCAAGCTGTGTGCCCGGGGCGAGGCCGGCCTGCAGGCCCTCTATCATCCCGACCGGCTGCGCACGCCGCTGCGCCGGACCGGCCCCCGTGGGATGGGGCAGTACCAGATTATCAGTTGGGACGAGGCCCTGAACGAGCTGGTGAGCCGCCTGAAGGACCAGCAGGCCCAGGGGAGCGCCGGTGCTGTGGCCCTGGTCACCGGGCCGCTCCGTGGCCTGGAAGCCCACCTGGTGACCCGGTTCGCCAGGGCTTACGGCGCCACCTCCCTGGCGTACGCGCCCCTGGAGGAGACGGCCCTTCAGGCCGCGCTGAAGCAGCTCTTTGGGCAGGACACTTACCCCGTCTTCGATATTGCGCGGGCCAACTACATCCTCTCCTTTGGTGCCAACTTCCTGGAGCCCTGGATCTCCCAGGTGCACTACAACCGGGCCTACGGCGAGTTCCGCCAGGGTCAGCGGACTCAGCGGGGCTACCTGGTACAGGTAGAGCCCCGCCTCTCCACCACCGCGGCTAACGCCGACGAGTGGGTGCCCGTCACCCCGGGCACCGAGGGCGTGCTGGCCCTGAGCATAGCGTACGTGCTGATCGACCGGCGGCTGGCCAGCCCCACGGTGGCCCAGGCCATGACCGGTGGCGCCGGCGTCCAGGGGCTGGGCGCCTTCCGGCCCGAGGAGGCCAGCCGGATCACCGGCGTGCCGGCGGAGCGCATCGAGGCCATCGCCAAGGCCCTGGCCGAGCGGCGGCCTGCCCTAGTGCTGGGTGGGCTGGGCCCTGCAGGCCACACCAACGGCCTCTTTAACCTGACGGCCATCTATGCCCTGAACTTCCTGCTGGAGAGCGTCGGCCGGCCGGGCGGCGTGCTCCTGAACCCGGCGCCGCCCACGCCGGAGCTGGCCGCGCGGGCGCCCGCCAGCCCCTTCCTGGAGTGGCAGCGCTTTGCCGAGCGACTCCGCACCAAGCAGCCCCGTCCGGTGAATATCCTGATGGTGCACGACGCCAACCCCCTCTATGGCCTGCCGCCTGCCGTGCAGTTCGGCGAGGGCTTGAAGAACGTCCCCGTCATCATAAGCTTCTCCAGTTTCATGGATGAGACCACCGCGATGGCGGATCTCATCCTCCCGGACAGCACCTATCTGGAGAGCTGGGGGGAGAGCATCCCCGATCCTGGACCAGGCTTCCAGGCGGTAGGCTTCCAGCAGCCCGTGGTCAAGCCTTATTTCTCGACCAGGTCCTTCACGGACGTCCTGCTGACGGTGGCCGGCGAGCTGGGTGGCCAGGCCAAGGAGGAGCTGCCCTGGAACACCTACAAGGACGCGCTGCGGGAGACCGCGCAGCGTCTCTTCCGCCTGAACCGGGGGTCTATCCGCAAGCCCGACTTCGAGTCCTTCTGGAACACCCTGCTGCAAGAGGGTGGCTGGCGGGACGAGCAGGCCACCGCGCCCCGGGTCGATCTCCGGCTTCCCGTGCTGGCCCGGCAGTCGCAGCCGCCGCAGTTCAGCGGGACGGATAAGGACTATCCCTTCTACCTGCACGTGTTTGCCTCCGCCGGCTTGAGCGATGGCCGGGGGGCGCACCTGCCCTGGCTCCAGATGACGCCCGATCCCACCACCACCATCATGTGGCAGAGCTGGGTGGAGATGAACCCCAGGACGGCCGCGGCCCTGGGCCTGCGGGAGAACGACGTGGTAGTGGTGGAGTCGCCGCAGGGCAGGCTGGAGACCATGCTCTACCTGTACCCCGCGATTCCGCCCGGTGTGGTGGCCATGCCCACGGGGCAGGGGCACACTTACTTGGGCCGCTACGCGGAGAAACGGGGCGCCAATCCCCTCTCTATCCTGGCCCCCATGGCCACTGCCGAGGGTGGCGCGCTGGCGTGGGGAGCCACCCGTGTGCGCATCAGCAAGACGGGAAGGCAGTATCCACTGCCCAAGCTGGAGGGCTCGGTTCCCGCCGTCCAGCCGGAGGACTACACCATCATCCCGGTTACCGATTTACGGACCCGGTAACTGGATCTGCATACGGGGAGTCGTACCAGAGGGGAACGATAATGGCAGAAGAGCGTAAGTGGGGTATGGTGGTGGACATAGACCGGTGCACCGGGTGCCAGGCCTGTGTCATCGCCTGCCAGACCGAAAATAACATCCTCATGAGCTCGGAGGACATCGTCCAGCAGAAGCGGGCCATGGTGTGGATACGCATCGAGCGGTACTGGGAGGGCGAGTATCCTAACATCAAGGCGCGCTTTATCCCGGTGCTCTGCCAGCATTGCGAGAACGCCCCCTGTGAGCCGGTGTGCCCGGTGTACGCGACCTATCACAACAACGAGGGGCTGAACGTCCAGGTCTACAACCGCTGCGTCGGCACACGCTATTGCGCCAACAACTGTCCTTACCACGCGCGGGTGTTCAACTACTGGGAGCGGCACACGGCCGCGCCCCACATGCAGGTCTACCCGGCAGACGCCCGGGCTGCGGAGCCGATGAACGAGTACCTGAACCCGGACGTGACGGTGCGCACCAAGGGCCTCATGGAGAAGTGCACCTTCTGCCTGCAGCGGATCCGGCGGGTGAGCCGGCAGGCCACGGTGGAAGGGCGAGCTATTGCCGACGGAGAGGTGCAACCGGCCTGCGTGCAGTCCTGCCCCACCGGAGCCCTGGTCTTCGGCGATCTCCGGGACGCTCGGAGCCAGGTGTCCAAGCTGGCGGGCGACCAGCGGGCCTACCACCTGCTGGAAGACCTGGGCACCCGGCCCGCGGTGACATATCTCAAGAAAGTGGACCCGAATGCACGAGCCACGTCCCCATCACATTGATCCCCGGCCGCACCTGCCGGAGACCCCCCAGGCGCTCACGGTAGACCTGCTGGGACGTTTCAGCCGCCAGGGCATCTCCGGGCCGCTGGTGGTGTCGGGCATCCTGCTGCTGGTGGGCCTGGTGGGCTTCCTGATGCGCCTGGGCGGCGGCTTTGCCCAGCGCGAAGTCTGGGGCTACTACGCGGCCACCTTTGTGTGGGTGCTCTCCACGGCACAGGCGGCTCCCATCATCGCGGTGGCGACGCGCCTGACCAAGGGCTACTGGCGCAAGCCCATGATCCGCGCGGCGGAGCTGTGGACGGTGGCGGGCATCCTCAACCTGCTGCTGCTGCTGCCCCTGCTGGCCCTGATCCCGCCGCTGGAGGGCCGGCGCACCTTCTGGGTCAACTGGCAGGGCGCCCCCCAGGTGGTGGTCCTCCTGGGGATGATCGGCCTGGTGGCCTGCGGGCTGGGCTTTCTCTACACCTCCGCCCTGCCCGACCTGGGCGCGGCCCGGGATAAAGCTACGGGCGGCCCCAGAGGTCTCATCGCGGCGCTGGCCCGGAGTTGGGCGGGGACGCCTCACCAGTGGAAGATCATGCGCACGGGCATCACGTATCTGGGCATCTTCTACCTGATGATGCTGGTGTTCATGCACTTCCTGGTGAGCGTTGAGTACGCCATCACCCTGGTGCCCGGCTGGCGCGACCCCGTCTTTCCGGCCTTCCACGCCATCAGCAGCCTCCAGGCGGGCCTGGCCACCATCATCCTGACCCTGGGGCTCTATCGGGCCTTCGGCGGCTACCGCCAGTACCTGGCCCTGGACCAGTTCTGGAACCCTGCCAAGCTGCTCATGTCCTTTTCGCTGCTCTGGTTCTATTTCTGGTGGTCCGGCTTCATCGTCTTCTGGTACGGCAGGACGCCCGCGGAGACGGGCGTCCTGCAAGCCGTGATCTTTGGACCGTATCTCCTGCCCTTCGTCATCGGATTCATCTGTAACTTCGTGGCGCCCGTTGGACTGCTGATCTGGAATCCCATCCGCACCAGCATCAAGGGGCCCATCTTCGTCTCTCTCATCGTCCTGGTAGGCAACTTCTTTGACCGGCTGCGGATCTACGGCGGCTCCTTCCTGGTGGAGCCTTTTGGCCATGAGGTGGAGCACGTCCCACCCGCCCATCTGCCGGAGCTGGCGGATTTTCTGGTGATCTTCGGCGCCGTGGGGGGGGTGGTCTTCCTGTACCTGCTGGCCATGCGCATCTTCCCGCCGGTGTCGCTGTGGGAGCTGAAGGAGAACCAGATCCTCACCCGGGCCCGCTCGCTGGTGCGTGCCCAGGTGGTCGTCATCGGCAAGCCCGAGTAGCCAGGGCCGCGGGTCACCCAGGCCTGTCCGCCTTAGGCAGGCTTAGCCAGAGGAGAGCAGCTAGATGCAAGAACGACGGGTGCTGAACGAAGCCCAGATCAACCAGGGGCTGCTGGGCTTCGTGCTGAAGACGCCGGGCTGGTTCTGGGTGGCGGCCCTGGTGCTGGCCACCGTGGTAGCGGGCATGCTCACCAGCATCGTGGTAATGATCGTCTTTGGCCTGGGCCCCACGGGCCTGAACCGCCCCGTTTTCTGGGGCTTCATGATCGTCAACTTCGTCTTCTGGGTCGGGATCAGCCACGCGGGCGTTATGATCTCCTCCATCCTGCGGCTCTGCCAGGCGGAGTGGCGTCGGCCGGTGACCCGGGCGGCAGAGGTGCTGACGGTCTTCTCTCTGGCCACGGCGGCCTCCTTTCCCCTGATCCACATGGGGCGGATGTGGCGCTTCTACTGGGTGTTCCCCTTCGACTTCGACCGCATGATCTGGCCCAACGTTCGCTCGCCGCTGATCTGGGACCCCAGCGCCATCTTCACCTACCTGACAGGCGCCTCGCTCTTTGTGTACATGGCGCTGCTGCCGGACCTGGGCATCCTGCGGGACCGCACCACGGGCTGGCGGCACACCTTCTACAGCATCCTCTCCCTGGGCTGGCGGGGCAACCCCCGGCAGTTCAAGCTCCAGTTCCTGCTGGGCGTCCTGCTCTCGGGCCTGATCCTCCCCGTATTCGTCTCGGTGCACAGCATCGTGTCCTGGGACTTTGCCGTGTCCCTGGTGCCGGCCTGGCACGCCACGGTCTTCGCGCCCTACTTCGTCATCGGCGCGGTGCACTCCGGCGTCTCCGCGGTGGTGACCATGATGGCCATCCTGCGGTGGGCCTTCAAGTGGGAGGACTTCATTCGTCCGGAGCACTTCGATGCCCTGGGCCGCCTGCTCATCGCGGTAGCCACCACGTGGCTCTACTTCTTCATGCTGGACGTGTGGTTCGGCATCTTTGGGGGCGAGAGCCGGGAGCTGAGCGTCATGGAGCAGCGGATCTTCGAGTGGCCCTGGGGGCTCATGTTCCTGATCATCCTCACCCTGGGCTACATCGTGCCGGTGAGCGCCTGGCTGTTCAGGGCGGTGCGGCGGAACATCGGGCTGATGTTTGTCCTCTCGATCCTGGTCAACGTCTCCATGTGGATGGAGCGCTTGTGGCTCATCGTGCCGGGGCTGCAGAACAAGGAGCGCCTCCCCTTCAACTGGAACCTGTACATCCCCAGTGCGCTGGAGATCATGCTGGTCATCGGCTCCTTCACCCTGGTAATGCTGGGCCTGCTCATCTTCTCCAAGCTCTTTCCCCTGATCCCGGTGTGGGAGCAGAAGGAGGGGCAGCTACTACGTGAAGAAATCCAGATCGGCAGGCGGCGAGTTCCTGCCATCATTAGGGAGTGAGGGGAACCACCATGGCAGATCGAACGCTTTTGGGCGTCTATAAAGAGCCGGACAACGTGGCCGACGCGGTGAGCCGGCTCCGGCAGGCCGGGTTTGGCGACAACGACTTCGACGTCCTCTCTGGCACTCCCTATCCGGAGGGCACCTTCGGTGAGCAGGTTGCGCCCCACCGGCTCTTCATCTTTCCCCTCATCGGGGCTATCTGCGGCTTCTCAGTGGGCCTGCTCATTACCGCCGGTACCCAGCTCTCCTACCCCATGGTCACCGGCGGCAAGCCGCTTCTGGCCATCCCGCCCATGATGATCATCATGTACGAAGGCACCATGCTGGGAGCCATCCTCTTCACGGTCATTGGCGTGATCTTCGAGTCCCGTCTGCCGCGCTTCAGCCTCGGCGTCTACGACACCCGCATCACCGAGGGCTACATCGGGGTGCTGGTGGCCTGCCCGCCGGAGCGGGCCGGCTACACCGAGCAACTGCTGCGGGAGGCCGGGGCGGAAGAAGTGAAGAGCGACCAGAGAGGCGCCTAGGGATGGCACGGAGCACCGGCTTGTTTACCTTGCTGCAGGGGCGCATGGGGCGCCCGCAGTCCCAGCGGTTGCCCTTCTGGGCGCTGCCCCTGGCACTCCTCCTGCTGGCCGCGGGCTGTGGTCGCGGCCCTTACCCGCTGGACGTCTTTCCGGAGATGCACTACCAGCCCTCCTTCCGGGCCCAGGAGCCGCCT
>JACPQN010000015.1 GCA_016190485.1 Chloroflexota bacterium | reverse complement strand
CTTCGACAAGCTCAGGGTGAGCGGGGTTGGGACGGACCCAGTGCACACGAACTTACGCAACCAAGTACTAGACTGCTATCAGCGCCTCACCCACTCCTAGAGACACTGGCTCACGGCCCTGCGGCTGAAAACAACGGCCGCAGGACTGCGGGGCTAACGGATGACCTGGACCTCAATCCCAAGGTTTAGCTCAGCCCAGATCCGGTCAGCCGTGAGAGCTGGGGCCTCCAACTGTCTTGCCAATGCAAGGCAAGCTCGGTCGCCCAGGGAGAGGCCATAGGCCCTGGTCAAGGGCCAAAGCATTCCTGCGCTCACGGCTAGGTCCTTATCGAAGGGGATAACGTCGATCTCAAGGTCGTCCACTGTTGCTCGCATGCCTTCTTCAGAGAGCCCCCGCTGGGCGAGCCTCGTCAACACCTCCGCGAGATTGACGGAGCCGATGACGGCATCGCCCAGTGCTTCAGCGACCACCTGAGCGCCCGTCTCACCGTTCAGTAGCGCCATCAAGGCCGAGGCGTCGAGGACGACGCTACTCACGGGCGGCTTCGGCGCGCCGTTCCTGGATCAGCTCGTCTACCAGGCTTACTCCTTCCGGCACATACTGCCTAACCAGTTCCTGAATGCGCCTGACTGCCCCAGGATAACTGCGTATCCGGATGGTGTCGGGTTCTTCTAACGTCACCAGCACGGTGTCTCCGGGCTTGACGCCCAATGAGTGACGAAATGCTGCGGGGACCACGATCCGGCCTCCCTGTTCCACCTTCACTTTGATGGTGGTCGTGCCAGGAGCAGCAGTCACTGTAGAGGGTGTTGTGGCAGCGCTTCGCTTGGTGCGCATCATGCAATCTCCCAAAAGATCAAGAATCTGGCAACTATTGATATCATACCATATTCAGAAAATATGCCATAAAAGATAGATTGTCATTGCGAGGAGGCAAAGCCGACGTGGCAATCTGGGGTGGGGTTGACGCCTGGAAGCAGCTAGCCTTTGCCCCCGGATTGCTTCGGCCCCGCCCTTCGGGCTCCCTCGCAATGACTATGGTCCGAATTCCGGAGCCAGGAGACTTATGGGCTGCGACAAAGGATAGTCCGCTCGCCCTGAGCCTGCCTGCTGCGGGCGCTTGACAGGTGACGTCACATAAGTTACATTACATCCATGCCCGTTGGAAAGAGCAGACGCATTGTCATCGACGTCGACGATCTTGATCTGAAACGGCAGCTATATTCCGCACTAGCTGCGGAAGGCAGGTCGTTGAAAGACTGGTTCACTTCAGTCGCGGGCGACTATGTGAGGCAACGCGGGCCGGGACGTCAACTCAGGCTCCCAATCTTACGGGTGGCGGAGGAATCGACGCCCTATGGGACTCCTGCCATGGGCGAGTCCGGACTGTCAGAGAGTCGCCAAGGGCGCAGAGAAGCCGAGTGAAGGAACGGATTTGTTGAAGCAGTTACGACCTGGCTCGAAGCCAAGCCAACTCGACCATCAGATCCTCTTGCTTGATGGGGCCATGGAGGGTGCCATCGTTGAGCTATCCGAGGAGCTGGCGCGCGACCTGACACAAGCGCAAGTTGATCCTCGAAACAAGTTGAACGAGCTGACCTCTCGCGAATGGATGAGCGAGACGGTATCGGTCTGGCTACAGCGGGGCCTAGGCGCGCAACACCCTGACGCCCAGATTGAACGGCAGCACCCTGCGCCGTTCTCTTTCAGTGACGTAAGCAGAATGATCCGGTTTTTCACAAAGCGCGGAGGCGTCGTTCTCGATCCGTTTGTCGGGGTAGGCTCGACGCTCAAGGCCTGCGCACTAGAAGGGCGCGTCGGAATCGGATTTGAGCTTAATCCTCACTACGCCCAGCTGGCGAGAGAGCGGATTGAACGTGAGGTGGCTCCAGACGCTCCTACCCGCACGCAGCAGAAAGTCGTTGAAGGAGATGCTCGCAAGTTAGTGCCTAGTCTAGAATACGACAGCGTCGACTTTGTAATGACGAGCCCTCCGTACGCAGCCATCCTCCACAAGGAAGACCACAAAGCACGGCAGGAGCGGCGCTCCCAGGGCCTTGATACGCGGTATGGCGACGATCCGGCCGACCTTGGGAACATTCGCGACTACCCCGCATTCCTCGAAGAATTGGCCACGATCTTGGGAGCTTGCTCGCACCCGCTGAAGCCGGGCAAGTACATGGCCGTTGTCGTCGGAGACTTCAGACACAAGTCCCGATACGTAATGTTCCACGCGGACCTCGCAAGGGCCCTTGAAACCCGGAACTTTGGTCTCCGCGGCATCATCGTCCTCTACCAGAGGCACAAGCGCGTATTTCCGTACGGGTATCCTTTTTCCTACGTGCCTAACATCCACAATCAGTTCATCTTGGTGCTTCAGAATGACAAGCAGTAGCTTGCCTGTCTACACCAACCGCGTGTTGGTCGGAGATTGCGTGACCGAGCTTGCAAAACTCCCTAATGGCTGCGCTCAGCTAATCATCGCCGACCCTCCCTACAACCTCGAAAAGGATTTCGGCGTATGGAGGGAATCTGAGCATCATGAGGACTGGCTTCCGTGGTGCAAGAAATGGCTTGCGGAATGCGGGCGTGTCTTGGCACCTGGGGGCAGCATCTTCGTGTATGGAATTCATCGTCACATTTGTTGGATCCAGTGCCATCTCTACGAGCTTGGGCTCGACTACCAGAGGCTCATCATCTGGCACTACGAAAACGGTTTCGCGGGCTACAGCCGCACTCTCGCGGCTCACTACGAGCCGATCCTTTGGTTCTCCCGGGGAGAAAATTACACCTACCACCCAATCCGGGAGCCGTACAAGAGTGTGGACCGCCTCAGGCACAGGATTACGAAGAATGGAAAGGTTTGGCAGCCGAACCCTGAGGGGCGCTTGGCTGGTGATATCTGGCCTTTCCCCACCTTGGCTGGGCGCCGATTCCGTAAAGAGAAAGTCGACCATCCGACTCAAAAGCCCCTGCCGTTGACGCTCAGAATCGTGGGGCACTTTTCGAATCCGGGTGACCTAGTTGTTGTTCCCTTTGCTGGTAGCGGGACTGAATGCTTGGCCGCTGCGATGCTCGGACGAGAGTTCTGGGGTATAGAACTCAATCCGGATTACGTGGAAATCGCGCTAGATCGACTGAGGCGTTGGGAAGCTGAGCCGCGCGAGGCGGCGTTGGGCCTCTAATCCGCAAAGCCGAAGGTCATCACATTGGCGCGATGAAATAGTCGGCCAGCGTGTCGGACCTTACGGCTTCCGTTTCGGTGAATACGAGAGTTTCCACCCCGAAAGCTCCGAGGAATTGTCGGGCCTGATCACCTGGTTCCGAGTCGAAAGCCGCTATCTTGACGATTGAATTAGGGATCACAGGGCGAAAGTCAAAATACTCGTAGAAAAGAAGTTGACCGAGTGCCAGCCGAGCCTGCACCAGAGCATCACCCCTCAGAGTTTTAGCCTCAATTAGGAGCGTTTCGTTTCGGAGCACACTGTCTGCCGCAATATCGAAGGCGTCATCAGAGCAGCGTACGTCGGAAACGTTCCCCATGCTGGCAACGATTCGCTTCACCAGCTCCTGATGTTGCGACGTCCGTTCCTCAAGAAGCGCCGCAGAATGCAACTGCTCCTCTGTCGTTCTAGGCCGACCTCCCCCACCTGTTAGGTCATGCACATCTTCTGGGGTAGCCACTCCATAGCCGATCCTGCGTCCCCGTCTGGTTGGGGCGGGAGTCGGTGCGCTAGGAGCGCCGGCGAGCGATGCAACGCCAAGCGGCGTTAGGTTGCAAACGGCTATGTTAATGCTAAGCAGCCCAAGCTGCTCAAGGAGAGAAGGGAGAATCTTGACTGCGTTGGCAGCCTGATAATGTGTTGCGTCAACATTGGTGATCGCCCTTTCGAAATCGAGACGTTGCAGTGAAAGCACTCGATCGAGCTCTGCATCCGAGTCGTCATTCATGTCTAGAGCGAAAGCCAACCATTTCTTGTCGATCCCCGGCCGCTTCTCAGCCATGCGCAGCATATTTCTGGCTGGGTGAAGCGGCCCGGGGTCATCAAGCTCTAGCTGGAGGACTGCGTCTGTCCAAAGCGAGGCGGCCGTAGGGTACGGAGGATCAGCTACCGCCAAAAGCTGGTGTCCCAGTAAGGTGATATGCCATCCTCCGTCTTGCTGAAGGAACCCGAGAAGTACCAAGGTCCTTCTTAGGTCGCGGGCGAAGGTCCTAGGTCCTTGGTTTGAGAGGCTCTTTGCCTGCTCTTGCCGAATAGTGGCCTCCAGCTCTGCGTTGGTTCGAGAGCTGAGGCCTCGAAAGGCATAAATCCCAGCTCGGGCGACGGCATAACCAAACACACCATCGTCATCAATCGCCTTCTGGGCGGTAATAAGGTCCGAAGCCACTTGAAGCGCGCCCCGGATCTTGGAAATCCGATTGACCTGATGTGGGAAATTGCGAATCATTGACCCAGCCGCTTGCCAATGTACATTCTATGAATCCTAGTTGGCACGTCACACAACTTATCCAGATAGCCATTCACCCCGGCTTTATCGCCCAAAGAGCTCCTTGCGGTCCTGCTCGGCCTGGCGCTCCAGCTCGGCGGCCTCTCTAAAACCGAAAGCCTGGTACGACTCCGGCGTGCCGTAGTCCCGGGTGCGCACCACCACCGGCATAGGCACCGCGTGGCCAAAGATCAGGGCTTGCTGCACGCTCTCCAGCCGGCTGAGCACGCTGCGTAGCTCGCTTGCCCCAGAGACCCCAGACAGCAGGGCGGACACGTCTTTATCGTCTTCCAGGAGGCAGGAGACCTTGGTGCCGATCTGGGAGAGCACCTCGGGGTCGATGCCGCTGGGGCGCTGGTCTACCACCAGCAGGGTCACGTTGTACTTGCGCATCTCCCGGGCGATGGTGCCGAAGACCGTCTGGCCGGCCATGCGGGGGTTCAGGAACTTGTGGGCTTCTTCGATGGTGATGGTGAGGTGGGGCGGCTCCTGCCCCTGCTCCTTGGCCGCCTCCGTACGGTGGGCCCAGGCATCGTAGATGCGGCGGCTCAGCATGTTGGCCACCAGCACCTGGGCCAGGGCGTTGTCCCGATAGCGCCCGAACTCCAGCACCACCGACTTGCCGCGCTCCAGGTAGTCCAGGATCATGCGCACCGAGTTCTCGCGCGCCTTGGGTGCCAGGAATCGCAGCCGGCTCAGGTACTCCAGCCGCCGCTGGAGCGCCTGAAGCGTCCCGTCGTGCAGGTTGGTCTGGGCAGCGAGGCCTTTCATGCCCTCCGCGTCCAGGGTAAGAAAGGCGCTGAGCCAGGCGCGCCGGCCCAGGTGTCTTTCCAGGACGTAGACGGCTTGAGCCGCGTTTTCGGTTAGGTTGAGGGTCTCCTGAAGGCCGGCGATGTCCTCCGGCTCCACCTCGTCGTAGCCGATCTCCACTACGCCGTCGGCGCTGAGGCCCCGCGCCCGGGCGCTCTCCTCATCCAGGGTGAACACCGCCACCTGGGATCCGAAGAGCTGCTTCAGGCCCTTGACCCTCCGGCTGCGGCCCTCGCTGGTGCCCTCCCAGCCGTACTCGTTGTGCATGTCGAAGATGAGCTGCACCCCGGCGCGCTTCTGGAGAATGCCCGCCATGAGGATGCGAGTGATGAAGGTCTTGCCGGTGCCGCTCTTACCGAAGACGCCCACGCTGCGTTCCACCAGCCGTCCGATGTTGAGGCGGATGAAGGCCTGCTCCATATCCAGAGGGCTGCCGATCCACAGGTGCTGGGCGTCCTCCGGCCCGAAGATGGCCTCGATCTCCTCCTGGGTGGCCGCGTAGGCTCGGGCGAAGTGGGCGGGCACCGTGCGCACCGGCTGGGGGCCGGCAGGCCCCCAGGTGAGGGTGGGCGCCAGATGCAGCACGCCGTAGGTCGCCGTGCCCCGCAGCACCTGGGCCGTGAGGGGATCACTCAGGTCGGGGGGTGAGGTGGTGAGGGCCGGGTCTGTGGCCTCCAGCTTCACGTCGTTGACCATGCAGAAGAAGCGGGTGTGCTCCCCCTCCACGGTCACGTATTGCCCCACCTTCACCTCCTCAATGGAGCGGTCTGGCTCTAACTTCACATCTAGCCCCTCTCGCAAGGAGCCGCGCACCACCAATCCCAGGGGCTCTGCGGTCTCGGGCGCGTGGCCGTCCTGGTGGAAGGGGCTCATCGCAGCCTCGCAAGAATGCCAGCCAGCCGCGCCGGGTCGCCCCGGAGCTGGCCCACCAGCAGTTTGCCGGCGCGCACCAGGAAGGCCTCGCGCGCCTCGCCGTGGGCCTGCGCCGCCTGCCGCAGGAAGGCCGCGGTCACCTCCTGGGCCTCTGCCAGGCCTCTTGCCGAAAGCAGCAGCGGCAGGAAGGTGAGCTCCTGGGTGAAGGCCGCCACTTCTCCCGGCTCGCACTGGTAGACGAACTGGTGCACCGGGGGCGGCAGCGCCGGCAGGTAGTGGCGCACGGCACCGTCCTGGCTGAATCCCACTGCCAGGGCCGAAAAGGTGGTGCAAAAGAGCTCCCGGAGCTGGGGGTGCTCCTGGTAAAGCTGGGCCAGGGAGCCCGCCTCTTGCCCGCGGGCCACGGGCCTGCGGGAGGCGTCCAGGGCGCTGGTTTCGATCTGGGCGACCACGCCGTACACGGTGGCTCCTCCCTCCGCCTCCGCGCTCACCCGCACCAGGGCGCCGAAGGGTGGCGCCTGGTTCAGCACGTAGCTCTGGGCCACGAAGCGGTCGGTGGCGGTCTCGATGATCTCGCCTGCTCGCTCCATCAGTTTACCAAGAGCGCTGAATAAGTCCGCTCACCATGAGCGGCATACGTTCCCCTGGTCATGGAATATTGTTGGCGGTCTCTCCTCACTAAGCCCACGGCAACCGCTTGCTCTGGCCCTTGGCAGAGCCGTCCACGGGCTGCCCGGCGTGGGCAAGCTGCTGATAGACCAGTTGCCAGAAGGCGCGGCGGTCCGCCTCGGAGACCACGGCCTGCTGGTGGGCCTCCATGAGGGCCACGGGGTAGCCGAAGTTGCGGCGGCACTGGTCGTACACCGCCGCGTGAGTCAGCCCCAGGAGCCGCTGGTCCTGGGCCACCCAGGCGGGCACCTCCACCCGGGCGACCTCCGCCCCGACGTTGACATAAAAGAAGTGCACCCTGTTCTCGGGCGGCAGGTAGCGCTGCATGATGCGAGGTTCGCTGGCGAACAAGGCGGAGCGGCTGCCTTCCTCCAGCCAGCCGAAGAGGTCCCGGTCGGCCAGGAGGTCCACGTGCTCCTCACATAGCCGGCCCTTCGGGTCGTGACAGTTGGCCTGGCAGTAGCTCACGTTCGGGGCACAGAAGGCGGCCCGCAGGGCGTTGACCACCTCGGCGCTACGGGGCGCAGAGATGTAGCTGGCCAGGGCCAGAGGCCGGCTGTGGGCCAGCTCCGCCAGCTCGGCCAGGTGGCCCAGGTACTGGGCGAGGTAGGCGTCGGCCGTCTGCTGGTCCCGCCCGGCCGCGGCGGTCCAGAGGATCAGTGACCCGTCCAAGAGCGCCAGGGTAAAGGAGGACGACGCCTCCTCCCGCACCAGGTTTGCCAGCGCCCGGACCTCCGCAACCGCCCGCTCCAGCTCCAGTTGCACCCGCTCCCGCTGCTCCTGGGCCTCCTCGCCGCCCGCTGGGTCAACGCTTTCGAGTCGGCCGGCCAGGCGCAGAGTTGCCCGGCTGGAGAGGCGCGCGCCGGCGCCAGGTCCGTAACGCAGCGCCACCTCGCCCAGGTTGAGGACGTAGCAGGGCAAGGGCGCATGGCGGTCCAGCTCAATCTGCGAGCCGTCGGTGGCCAGCACCGCGAATTCCTGCGGTAAGGCGGGTGGCCGCGCATGGCTGGCGGGGTCTTCCAGGAGCCGTGCGGGCAGGGTGAAGCTCAGCACCGCTCGCCGCTGCTCCAGGCTCTCCCGCAATGCCTCCCAGGCCAGGGGGTCGCCGTGCAGCGCCCGCAGCGCCTGATCTCGCTGGGCGGCCCGCTGCGCTGCCGCGCGTTGCAGGCCCGGCAGCCTCTGGGAGAGCTGCGCAGCGATCTGGGCCAGGTCTAGCGCCACGTCTGGTGCTCCACTACCAGGGCGGCGGCCCGTGCTGCTGCCAGTGCCGGTAGAGGATGTGGTAGGTGGTGTTGACCACCGTCAGGCCGTCCCGCATGAGCACCCGGCAGAGCTGTACCGCGTCGGTGGAGAGCTCCACCGGGCCGTCGCCCGCGGCGGCGCCGATCCAGAGCCGCCAGCGCCGGCTCTCCCGTTCCACCGTGGCCCTGGCCGGAAAGTGGCCCACCTGGTGGAAGGTATCAAGGTAGGCGAAGGCCGTGTCCACGTCGGCCTTGTGGAAGCCCGAGAGCCAGGCAAAGAGGGCGGGCTCCCGCTCCCGCAGCGGACGCAGCAGGCGGTTGGGGCCGCGGCGCACCGCGGTGAGCTGGCGCCAGGTCGCCCCTTCTGGGCGCAGCGCGAAGAGCCGTCCCACCTCCCGCGCCAGGCGGTCCAGGGCGGCGCAGTAGCTGGTGAAGAAATGAAAGAGGAGCTGCTGGCACTCTGCCACAGGGAAGACCAGGGCCGCATCCTCCGGCGTCCGGTGGCGCTGCGGCGGGCCGTCCTGGCCCAGGAGGACCGCCGTGGCAACCGTCTGGGCCTCGCCTGCGGGCGACACATAGACCTCCTCGGTCACCGCCACCGCGGCGGCGTCGCTGCTCCACAGGGCCTGAGCCTCCTGCCACAGGCGCGCCAGGCCGCGGCTCGCCTCTCGGATGCGGTCGTCCAGGGCGTTGGCCGCCTGGTGGGCCCCGGCCAGCCGCAGGGTCAGGGGGTTCAGGTCCGGCTCCTCCAGGGCATAGTCGGTGTCTTCCAGCGCCCGGCACAAGGGGCGCTGCGCGGGGAAGACACCGGGCTCCCAGGCGTCGTAATACTTGGGCACGGCCTAGCGCAGCACTCGCTCGTCGCCAACGCGGCGGGTCACGTGTTGCTGGTCCAGGTGCTCCATGAGGGCCAGCGCGTATTTGCGGCTGGTGTTGAACATGTCCCGCACCTCGGCCACGGTTATCCTCTCGCGGCCCTTCAGGTGCGCCACTATCTGCTCCACCATGCGGTCGTACACCGGGGCGCTGAAGAGCACCGATTCCCCGACCCGCACGACGCGCCGTTGCTCCACCAGCGCGTTGAGCACCTCCACGTCCGCGGGAAGGTCTGCCGGCGGCGAGTAGGGCTCCTTCTCCAGCGCGGCGATGGCGGCTCTGGCCTGCGCCTCCTGCTGTGGCGATAGCTCCACCCGGTGGCCGGGCAGGTGCACCACGGGACCAAGCTCTTCGATGATGCCCTTCTGGAGGAGGAGTTCCACCGCCTCCGCGCTGGCCCTGGCGGGCAGACGGAGCCGGCTGCGCAGCTCCTCCTTGGACATGCCGCTGCGCAGGGGCGCCTGGCGGTGGTACTCCGCCAGCGCCTGCTGGGCAGTCTGCTCCACCCGGCTCCAGGTCACTGCCCGCAGGAGCTGGGAGCCGGGGTCCAGCGCCCTCGTCCCCAAGGCAACCACCTGACCGTGATCGATGAGCATGGCGATGTTCCTGCGGGCCTCCTCTTGGGAGAGGGAGGAGGTCTTGAGGAGGCTGGAGAGCTCCATGGGCTCGGCCTTCTCCAAGCCCTGGAGCAGGATGGCTTCGGGCGCGCCCTGCTCCAGGGTCGCCAGGCTGGTGAGGGTCTCGGCGTGGAAGCGCCGATGCCGCCTGGGATAGGGATCGACGATGGCGCCACCTCCCACGGTGCCCACCGAGGAGCGGAGGATGAAGAAGTCGCCTTTGCCTAGGGCCAGGGGCCGTTGCAGCCTGAGCTGGGCCCATCCCGTCTGGCCCGGTGGCAGCTCCGGGGCGTCCAGCAGGCGCACCTTGGCCGGCACCTCGCTGGCCAGGGAGTGGAAGGTGAGGCTGGCGTTATGGGCCAGGGGGCGGGGCAGATCGGGGAGCAGCCGCAGCCGCACGTCCACCGTGGCCGTGGGCCGCAGCCAGCCGGGGGTGGTCACTACGTCGCCCCGGGCCACCTGCTCCGTGGAGAGGCCCGCCAGGTTGGCTGCGACCCGGTTGCCGGGCAGCGCCTGCTCCACCTTGTGCTTGTGGGTCTGCAGGCCCCGGATGCGGGAGCGCAGCCGGGCGGGCGTCACCTCCACCTCCTGTCCCACTTTCAGCGAGCCATCGATCAGGGTGCCCGTGACCACGGTGCCGAACCCCGCGATGGTGAAGACTCGGTCCACCGGCAGACGGGGTCGGCCCGTGTCCCGCTTGGGTGGGGTGGTCTTCAGCAGGTCATCCAGGGTCTGGAGGAGCTGGGGCAGACCCTCCCCCGTCATGGCCGACACGGGCACCAGGGGCGCTCCGGCCAGGCAGGTGGGTTGCAGCACCTCCTCCACCTCGGCGGCCACCAACTCCAGCCACTCCTGGTCCACTAGGTCTCTCTTGGTGATGGCCACGGCGCCATGCCGGACTTCCAGCAGGTCCAGGATGGCCAGGTGCTCCCGGGTCTGGGGCATCACCCCCTCGTCAGTGGCCACCACCAGGAGGGCCAGGTCGATACCGCCCACGCCGGCCAGCATGTTCTTGATGAACCGCTCGTGGCCGGGCACGTCCACAATGCTCACCTCCTGGCCGCTGGGGAGGGCCAGCCAGGCGAAGCCCAGGTCGATGGTCATGCCCCGCTCCTTCTCCTCCCGGAGCCGGTCGGGGTCAATGCCCGTCAGGGCGAGGACCAGGGTGGACTTGCCGTGGTCTACGTGGCCGGCGGTGCCGATGACGTACATCTGTGCTGGGAAATGAGACAGTTGTTCTGGCGGCAGTATAGCACGGGGACAGGGCGGCACGCCAAATCGAACGAACCAGTCATTGCGAGGCCCGAAGGGCCGTGGCAATCAGGGGAGGAGGTTACCCCGCCCGGATTGCCACGTCGCCTACGGCTCCTCGCAACGACAGGAGCGCCGCGCGCTTTTCAGGAGAATCACTTTCAGTGCGGTTGAGCCTCAGGGTTTGTCGGCCTGTTAAGGTTGATAGACTAGGGTTTGAGGCCGGAAGATGGCCCAGGCGAACCAGAAGTGGGTACCGTGGACCACCGGCACAAGCTCCTTGCCCGCCAGTGGCCCCCTCACTCCCTGGCCGAGGAGATTCCAGCTCGTGCCGGTCTCCTGGTCAATGAAGGCGCCCTCAGGGCCCGGCGCGAAGGTGAGACGGCGGCCCTCCAGCGTCGCCTGGAACACGCCGGTGGCCCCGATGTCCCGGCCGCTGGCGATATCCGGCGCGTCCAAGGGCGACGCGGTGCCGTGAGACCAGAGCACAACAAGGTCTGTCCCGCCCACCCGATGGTTGATGACGCGCCGCTCCTCCAGCACTCGGAAGGGGTAAGCCACGTGCTGGCCACCCAGGCTCACCGCCACCACTCGCGCCATGGGCGGCAAGCGGCCGTCGGAGGGGCCGCGGTAGAGGAAAGGCGTGGCGTTCACGTCGTCGTACCCGGTGTAGGGGTTGCGACCGTAGCTCCGGACATGCCCCGTCTCCTGTGACAGCACCCTGCCCGTGGGATAGGCGTTGCGGAAGTCCCGCCAAGAGGTGATGGCCGCCGGCAGCGGCCTGAGCTGCTGGCCCGTCAGCTCGCCCACAATGGCCTCGCCCGTCACCTGCTGCCACCAGCTCTCCGTCTGGCGGTCATACATCACCAGATCGCTATACCGCAGGTTGCCGGTGGTGCCAAAGTCCAGCACTGCGCCGCCGGCACGGCGGTCGAAGGCGATGGCGGTGTTGCAGAGGGGGCAGAAGGTGACGGTGACCGGCACGCCCCCCACGGTGTCGTTGACGATCTCGTGCCAGATGAGGATCTGGATGGGATAGGCCCGGGCCTCCCCACCCTGGACCAGCGCCACCACAGGCTCCTGGTCCTTCAGCCAGGGTATCTGGGCACTGGCGCTGAGGAAGCGCGGCTGATCGATGGCGGGAATGCCATCCTTACCGGGACCCCCGGAGGAGATCTCCGAGAGGGGGACGCTGTGCCGGGAGAAGTCGGTGCGCCAGCTTCCCTTGTCGAAGCTGGGGATCTCAGGAAAGGGCAGGGCCAGGCCCCCGCCGGAGCCGGCGGTCACGCCGGAGTTTCCGGCGGCTGCTGCGCACCCGGAAGAGGCCATGATGGCCATTGCGAGGACGGCCAGCCGCAGCATCATCAACCATGCTCCTGCCACATCCCGCATGCTGCCGGTGCGGGCTAGTCCCCTACGAACTCCTGGAGGGTGGGCGCTGAGGCGGTCTCCAGCAAGCGCAGGGCCTGGAGCAGTACCCGGCGCTGCGCCTGAGGCTCTCCCGGTGGCCCGACGGTGCTGCCCCGCGCAAAGCGGGTCAGCAGCACCCGCGGCAGCTTGAGCTGCTCCGAGTGGCCTCGAAAAATGGAGAGGGAGACGGTGGGAATGCCTGCGCTCTCGATGGCCCGCTGCACCAGCCCGCCGGACCGGTGGCAGATGGGTCAGACCGGCACCAGGAGCGCCGCGTCGGCGCCGTCGCTGACGACCCTTGCGGCCAGCTCCTGGGCCGCCGTGTCCCGAAAGTGCGCCAGGTGGGTCACGTAGCCATGCCAGGTGTAGACCGGGTCCGAGAGCTGGCCGCAGACACCTTCTGCAGCCAGCTCCATCAGCCGCTCCACGGGGTAGACAACGCCGATGTCGGCCGCGGCAGCCGCGTGATCGTAATGCGTGTGGGCCAGCCGCAGCGCCGAGGGGTCTGCGTCCAGGGGGATGGCTCGCCAGGTGTAGTCCCCCTGAGGGTCGATGTCATCGAAACGGGGTTGGGGTGGCAGGTAGATGCCCCCGGAGCAGAGGAGCGCAAGTCTGGCCTGGCGTAACGGCTTCTTCAGCGGTGTCCAGGGCGCATCGCTCACCTCCAGAATGGGCCAGCCGGAGAAGCGGTTACGGTCGTTGCTCTCGAAGAGAGGCGCAGCCTGGGCCCACCAGGCCTGGTAGCGCTCCTCCTCTTGCTGCCGGTGCGATGCTGTCATTGACGCCGTACCTCCCCTGCGTTACTCTCCAACGGTCAGAGACCCTCTGCTACCTGGACTCGATTACACTGTACCATCGTCGCGCCGGCCACGTCGAAGGCGGGGGCAGGAGGAGCGCATCTTACGTTGCTGAGCACGCCTCAGCGTCTCCCGGATCGCTCCTGCTCGCTTAACAGGCTGTTGAACAGCCGCTCATGGTGAGCCTGTCGAACCATGAGCGGCTCGTCCTTCGACAGGCTCTCAGGACGAGCGGGAAGTACTTTGTCCGCAGCCTGTTAAGCGGGAGCGCTCCGCAGCGTGTGGCGCAGGCCGGGCGTCCATTCAAGCAGGAGCCCCAGGGCGGCGCCCCACATCATATGGGCGACCAGGAAGCTGACCGGGTTCAAGCGGAGCATCACCGGGTCGGCCACGGGCAACACCAGGAACCACATCAGGAGCATCACCGCCGCGCCGAACCCCGCCCCAAGGCTGATCGAACCTTGCAGAGAGCCATGCACGCGACCAGCTATGAGGGCGAACGCCGCCGCCAGGATGACGGAGTTCATCATATGGGCCATCAACCCCAAGGCCACGGGGAGGGCGGCGAAGGGCACGGGAGTCCCGACCTGCTGATAGTCCCGCAAGACGGTCGCCGCGATATAGGTCACCGGAGACCAGAAGCCGTTGCCTCCCACCAGTTGCTCTACCACCATCTCCCACATGCCCATCACCATGCTGGCGATGAGTCCCGCTACGATGACTCGACTGTAGGACATTGCTCTGTACCTCCCCCTGGTAGCTTGTCTTGAAGGTACTCCGCCAGTTCGCGAAAGAATGTAAGCTGGCCCACAATCTCTCAGGATTGCCGCTGGTATCCTTTGAATATGCTGAATCACGAATCGTGAACACTCAGCATGAGGAGGTAGAACACGTGGCAGCGATCACCATGTACAGCGCGAGTTGGTGTCCGGACTGTCGCCGCGCCAAGCGGTTTCTCACTCAGCACGGCTTCCCATTCGTTGAGATTGACATTGAGGAGGACCCGACTGCTGCCCGATACGTGCTCGAGGTAAACGGCGGCCGCAGAATTATCCCGACGCTGGTGTTCGAAGACGGGTCCGTCCTGGTGGAGCCATCGAATGCCGCCCTGGCGCGGAAGCTGGGTATCGAGCCCTGATCACGCCATGCGGTTACCCTGGTTTCTGCGCTAGGCACACCACCGAGAGGCCCAGCGGCAGCGGGACTTTGGGGAGCAGCCGGGCCTCCAGGGCCAGGGGCGCCCGCAGCAGCGTGTTTACCAGGGGCGACGCCGCTCGCACGTCAGAGACGCGTTCCTCTGCCCGGCCCAGGAGCCGCTGAAGGATCCGCGCCGCGGCGGCCACGGGGAAGAGCAGCGTGTTGGCATAAGTGAGACGGCGGACCTGGAAACCGGCCGCCGCGACCTTGGCCCGGACTTCTCCCCGGGTGTAGCGGTGGCGGGTGTGCACCATGGCATCGTGGGCGGAGCGCAGCAGCTCGAAGGCCGGCAGCCGCAGCAGCAGGTGGCCGCCGGGCCGCAGCACCCGGCTGAACTCCGTCAGGACCGCGGCGTCATCGGCCACGCCCAGGTGGTAGAGCACGTCAAAACAGGTCACCAGGTCAAAGGCCCCGTCCCGAAAAGGCAGCTCTACCACGGAGCCCTGGAGGGCCCGGCTCAGGCGGCGCCGGCGGCAGAAGGCCAGGGCATGGGGCGAGAAGTCCAGCCCCACCACTGGGCCGTAGCGGGCCAGGGCCAGCAGCATGCCGCCGGTGCCGCAGCCCGCATCCAGGATCGAGAGGCCCTCCCGCCGCGGGAGCACACCCTCCAGCAGCGCCAGGGAGATGTCCCGCATGCCCACGTACCACCAGTGGGACGCCTCCAGGCGGTAGATGGTCTCGTACTCTTCCGGCTCCACGCGGCGTCAGAGGTAGGGGTCTCTACGGAGGCGCCGCAGGCGCCCTGGTTGCTGCGGCGGCCGGTACCCCAAAGAACTGCCGGACGGCCGCTGCCACGGCCCCCACAGCGCTTTCGGGGAGCTGGGGGTAGAGGGGGAGCGATAAGACCTCCCTGGCGGCCGCCTCGCTCTCCGGCAGGGAGCCGGGAGGGAAGCCCAGGTCCTGGTACGGCTGCTGGAGGTGCACCGGCGTGGGGTAGTGCGCCAGCGCGCCGATGCCCCGGTCGGCCAGGTGCCGGCGCAGCCCGTCCCGCTCTGGCGTGCGTACTACATACAGGTGGTAGACGTGCTTGCCAGAGGGTAGCTCTTGCGGCAACTGCAAATTGGGGATGCCTTCGAGGAGCGCCGTGTAGTGCGCCGCCAGGGACCGGCGACGGGCGTTCCACGCATCCAGATGGGGCAGCTTGGCCCTCAGGACGGCCGCCTGGAGCTCGTCCAGTCGGCTGTTGACGCCCCGCAGCACAGAGCGGTCCCGCTCGGCCCAGCCGTAGGTGCGCAGTAGCCGCAGGCGCCGGGCCAGCTCCGGGTCGCCGATGACCGCCATGCCCCCGTCGCCGTAGGCCCCCAGGTTCTTGGTGGGATAGAAGCTGAAGCAGCCGATGTCGCCCCACGCGCCGGCCTTGCGCCCCCGGTACTCCGCTCCGTGGGCCTGGCAGGCGTCCTCAATGACCCGCAGACCTCTGGCCTTGGCCAGCTCCAGCAACGGGGCCAGGTCCGCCGCCTGCCCGTATAGGTGCACCGGCAGGATGGCTCTGGTGCGGGCCGTGATACGAGCCTCCACCTGGGCAGGGGCCAGGGTGTAGCTAGCGGGCAGGATGTCCACGAAGACCGGGCGGGCCCCCGCCAGCTCGATGGCCGCCACGGTGGCCACCGCAGTATGGGAGACGGTGATCACCTCGTCGCCGGGGCCGACGCCACAGGCCCGCAGCGCCAGATGCAGCGCGTCGGTGCCCGAGGCGACGCCCACCGCGCGGGGCACGCCCAGGTAGGCGGCGAACTCCTCCTCGAACGCGGCGACCTCGGGCCCCAGGATGAACTGTCCCCGCTGGAACACCCGCTCCATGGCCGCCTGCACCGCGGCCGCGGTCTCGGCGTACTGGGCCTTGAGGTCGAGGAAGGGGATCATTCCCGCGTCCAGTACCGCTCCCGGTGCTTCTTGTAGTAGTCCACCGTGCGCCGCAGCCCCTCCTCCAGCCCGACGGTGGGCCGCCAGCCCAGGGCCTGGGTGATCTTCGAGTAGTCGGTGTAGAAGTCGCCGATGTCGATGCGGCGGCGCTCCTCTGGGAAGGGCGCCACTTTGTAGCGGCCGCTGCTCGCCACCCGCACCAGGGTGGCCACCAGGTCCTTCAGGCTCACCGGCTCGGTGCCGCCCAGGTTATACACCTGGCCGTTGGCGGCGTCGCTCGCGCCCGCCCGAAGGAAGGCCTCCACCGCGTCATCCACGTAGGTATAGTCTCGCACCTGCCGCCCGTCGAAGAGCTGGATCTCCTCGTTGTCCAGCGCCTGGCGGACGAACCAGCCCAGGGCTGTCTGGCGGTTGTGCTTCACCAGCATCCGGGGGCCGTAGGTGCGGGTGAGGCGCAGGGAGCAGGCCCGGATGCCGTAGATGTTGTTGTACAGAATGTGGTACCAGTCGCCGTCCATGGTGTTGATGCCGTTCACGTCGATGGGCGCCCGCAGGTGCTGCTCCGTCACCGGCAGCGCGGTGGGGGCGCCGTAGACCTGGGTGGTGCTGGCGTAGACCAGCTTGACGTCGGGGTTGTGCTGGCGGCACGCCTCCAGCAGAGAGAGCTGGGCGCGGCAGTTGATCTCCAGGTCGGTGTAAGGGTCGCGCATGCTGTCGATGTGGCTCACCTGGCCGGCCAGATTGAAGAGGTAGTCCTGGCCGCGCACCAGGTAGTTCATCCCGTGCTGGTCCCGCACGTCGGCGATGTTCACCCGCACCCGGTCCTCGATGCCGTGGAGGTTGAAGAGGTTGCCACCGTAGTCGTCAATCAGCGAGTCCACCAGCAGCACGTCGGCCCCCAGGTCCACCACGCGGCGGGCCAGGTTGCTGCCGATAAAGCCCAGGCCGCCGGTGAACAGGACCTATTTGCCCCGGTAACCCATGTCCTGAGCTTGCCGAAGGGCGAGGTCCTGAGCCTGCCGAAGGGCGGAGGGAGGAGACGCGGGGGTGGAGAGCATCTAGGGGTTTTTGGGGGCTTTTGAGGTCTCCGGCAGGCCCAGGGATGCGGGGGCCGCCGTGTCCGCGGGTGCGCGCCCCAGGCGGCGGAGGGCCACCAGCTCCCACCAGAGGCCCAGCAGGCCCCGCAGCGAGCGGTAGATCCGGGGCACGTTGAAGAACTGGGAACCGCCGTAGGCCCGGTGATAATGGTGCACCGGTACCTGGGCCACGGTGAAGCCGGCGTCCTGGACCTTTTTCATCAGCTCCACGCAGATGACGCCGCTGCTGGATCTGAGGCTGATCTTGTCGAAGACCCCCCGCCGGATGAGGCGGAAATCGCAGTCCACGTCCCGCAGGCGCAGGCCGAAGAGGGTCTTGACGGTGCGGTGGTAGAGCCGGCCGATGATGATACGGTGCAGCGGATCGGAGCGGCCGGTCTTGTACCCGTTCACCAGGTCTACGTCGGGCCCCAGGGCGGCGCAGAGCAGCGCCAGCTCCCGGGGGTCGTACTGGGCGTCGCCATCGGTGTAGAAGACCAACTCCTTGGCGCAGGCGGCGAAACCGACCCGCAACGCGCCGCCGTAGCCCAGGGGGTGAGGATAGTCGATGACCCGCAACTCCGTGGGGTAGAGGCGTTGCAGCTCCGCTAGCACCTCCGGGGTGTAGTCGGTACTGCCGTTGTGGACCACGATCACCTCGTAGTCATCGGTAAGCTCCCGCAGCGTCTGCACGGCGCTGATAACCATGCTCGCGATGGTGCCGCCATCGTTGTAGGCGGGGAAAAAGGCGGAGATGCTGGGCATGGCGGTCATGGCCCCAACCCAACGTCGGCGCAATGGGAAGAGGGCACCCTCACCCTTACCCTCTCCCATCGAGGGAGAGGGAGGACGTTCTCCCTCCCCTTGTGGGAGGGAGCTAGACGCCGTCCTGAGCCTGCCGAAGGAGGGAGGGGGTCACGAGGACCAAACATTACTGGCCGCTCCAGAAGACCAGGCTCACCCCCAGGATAATCACCAGCACGCCCAGCACCCGCACCCAGGTGAACTGCTCCCCCAGGAAGAGCCAGGAGGCGCCCACCACCAGGATGTAGCTCAGGCTCAGCATGGGGTAGGCGTAGCTCAGATGCACCCGGGAGATGACCGAGAGCCAGAAGATGGAGCCCGTGAAGATGCAGGCGAAGCCCGCCAGCACGTAGGGGCTGCTGAACACCTGCGCCAGCGAGGAAGCCAGGTAGGTGGGGTGCAGGTCCAGCACCCCAAACCGGTTCATGCCGTGCTTCAGGAGCAGTTCGCCGGTGACGGAGAAAAGGATGGCGACCAGGAGCAGGGCTAGCGGTAGCACTAGTGTCGGACTTCTGCCGGCAGCGATCATGCACGCATCATGCTTTTCTCGCAGTGTAGCGTGGGCACGCGCCACCGTCAAGGCGAGGGTGTGGGGGGCGGAGGCCGATCAGCTAACGTCCTGGTTCCGAAGCTTGGTGCAGATGTCATTGCGAGGCCCGAGGAACGAGGGCCGCCTGCCCTGAGCCTGCCGAAGGGTGACAATCTGGGAGGGGTAACGATCCCCTCCCAGCAGGATGGCTTCCCTCCTCCGGATTGCCACGCTTGTCCTGAGCCTACCTAAGGGTCGGCTTCGCCTTCTCGCAACGACAAATTCGCGGCGTTCTTCAGGAACACCCCACTAGTTGGCCAGCACCACGTTGTAGGGCTTGTAGGCGGAGTTGGCGTCATAGTTGATGGTGATGGCAACGCTGCCGCTGGCGGTCACGGCGTTGGCGATCACTGCGCTGGGGGTGCTCCACGAGGCGTTGCCACTGAGGGTGACGTCGGCGCTGGGAATATACACCGTGCCCTGGACCTTCGAGTCGGCATCTCCGCTCAGGGTCATGTTATTTGTGAGACCGCACCCCTGCCATATAGCCATTCCGTTGTATGGGCCGCTGGTCAGGGACCGAAAGTCGAAGCCGCTGGTGCCGGAGAGGTTGATGGCGCCACCGCTGGTGCCGCCGCCACAGGGGTTCGCGGTA
Organism: Chloroflexota bacterium; assembly: GCA_016190485.1. Classification (GTDB taxonomy): domain Bacteria; phylum Chloroflexota; class Dehalococcoidia; order SHYD01; family SHYD01; genus JACPQN01. The sequence goes on along the minus strand of JACPQN010000015.1, from coordinate 40,120 downwards.
TTGCTGCCATCGTAGGTGCTGGGGGCGTTGAAGATGAAGACCCCTCCGTTACCGCCGGTGCAGCCGTAGCCGAGGGAGACGAGGCCGGTGCTGCCCGGTGGGGCCGAGCCAGCAGGAGCGCTATTGTCCGTGGCACAGACGCTGATACCGGTGGTACCAGAGGTGGATATGCCTCCACCTTTGATGACGTAGATCCCCGAGCGCAGCCAGACCATAGCGCTGCCCGAGGGATTGATGCTGGTATAAACGCCCGGATTCAGCACTATGTCTTGGTTTCCGGAGACGCTCCCGCGGGATGCGCAGTAGCCATAGCCGGCGGTGCTCGTGGATTCGTTGCCGGTGGTGGTGGTGGTGCACGGGTAGGGCAAGGTGCCGATGGGATCGCTGATGGGGGCAATGCCCGTCTCGCAGGTAGGCGACGTTCCCGAAGGGCTGGGCGTGGGAAGGGGATTGGGACTGCAGTTGCCTGTGGTCTGGATGGCGTCGGCCTTGAGGCCAGCAGACCCTGAAACGTTGACCGATGTGGTACTAGGGCAGTTGCTCATGATCCCGCCGTTGTTGACGATGAGGTCCACGTTTCCGCTGAGGCCCAGGTTAGTGCTGCACACAGTATCCAGGGCCACCAGCGCGTACTCCATGGGCATCCGGGCGATGCCGCCGATAGCGGTGCCCTTGGCGCGGGCCAGGGCCGGGAACACGACACCGATGAAGAACTGGGGGACGTCCTTCTCGATGCTCACCAGCACGTAGTCACCCACCGTGGCGTAGTCCTTGGTGCCATAGGTGTTGGTGATGACAGGATCCGCCGGATGGGTGACGGTAACGGTGGCCCCGGTGCTGCTGGAGTACTCCAGGGCGCTGGCGTAGGCCAGGGCGCCGCAGGTATCCGTGCCCGGTGAGGCGCTGGTGGCCGTGCAGTCGGCCGTGGCGTTCTTCCAGAAATAGGTGGCGGCCGACCAGGCCACGGCGTCTGCCGCGGCTTGCGCGCGCCGGGATTCGGCGTAGATAAAGCCGCTGTCCAGCACCAGCCCCACGAAGGCCAGCATGATGGGCATCATGATGGCCACCATGACCAGGATCTGGCCCCGCTGGGCCGCGACGCGGGCTTCAGACTGTCCTCTCGGCGCCATGCTCTCTGCTGTGCTCATGTCCTTGCTAGTGTCCCGTCTTCGAAATGCGTTGACAAACCCCGGCCGGAGGGTCATTGCGAGCCCGACGAAGGAGGGCGTGGCAATCTGGGGGTGGGAAGCTAGGCCATGCCTCCACCCAGATCGCTTCGTCACCTCCGGCTCTCGCAATGACGTTCGCGGCGTTCTTTAGAGACACCACACTAGAACTGGATGAAAGAGGTGGCCTCGCCCTGGAGGGTGATGGTCGCGTCAGGGATGAACGCGGTCAGGATGGGCTGATAGGTGTAGGCCACAGTGACTTTCACACGTCTGTTCCGGGCGTTGCGGTAGGTGCCGGCGGTGTTCTGGTCCGGCCAGGAGCAGGTGGTGATGATGGTGCCGGGGTCCATCCCCTGGGTGCGGGTTAGCACGGCGGTGCGGATGGCCGTGGCGTTGGGGGCGGCGCTATCGGAGCAGTCGCAGGAGGCGCCGGAGGTGCAGGGCCCTGCGGCCGAGGTGGCGTTCTCGCCGTGGACGATGGCGTAGCGCGCGCCGGCGCGCGCGGCCTCGGAGAGGGAGTTGTAGTAGTAGATGGCCCGGCTGAAGTCGAAGATGCCCGCCATCACGAACATGAAGGTCACGAACATCAGGGAGAACTCAACCAGGCTCTGCCCCGCCTGGTCCCGCACTGGACGGAGCATCACGGCACCTTGCGGAGACGCACGCTACGGGGGATGTCGATCTGGCCCAGCAGCGCATCGTAGGGGCCGATGGCGGTCCACCGGTAGGTCACCGTCACCTCGGCGTAGCGGTAGGCGGTGCCGCTGCTGTGGCTGTAGCCGTCGGTGCTGGTGGAGCAGCTCACGGCTGGGTTGCAGGCGCTGCTCACCGATGAGCTCTCGGAGGAGCAGGTGGCCGTGTAATCCAGCCCCACCAGGAAGTCCCGGATCACCACGTCCCGGATCCGGGTGGGGGCCACGGTGTCTATGGCAGTGGTGTTGTTCTGGGGGGGGCAGCAGTACGCGCCGGAAGTGCCGCACCCCGTGGTGCCGTAGCGGAGGTGGTTCGCCGCCCAGAGCGCGCTGTGGAACGCGGCGTTGTTCACCGTGATGACGGCGTACATGGCCCTGCCGAAGTCCACCGACCCCATCACCAGCAGGGTCAGCATGGGAAGCACCAGGGCAAACTCCACCAGGGACTGCCCCCGCCCGCGCGACTTAACCCGCCGGAGCAGCCACCTCAGCGGCGTCGTAGCGCGGCTCCCTGGCCCGACTGGTGATCTATGCCACATACTCCGTTACCTTCATACCGCAGGTGGCGCGCCGTGTCTATGACGTGGCGCACAGCAACGTGGGCCTCACCGGTCTCCCTGGGTGCTAAATAGCGGCTCGACGGCCAGGGCCAGCCCCTCCAGCACAGGAGACGTGAGCGCCTCACCGGCGTGATAGATGGCAGCCAGCACGAAGCCCTCGGGCTCTAGCGCCAGCACCTCCACCGATTCCTGCTGGGGGTCCACCAGCCAGTACTCTCGCACGCCATAGCGGGCATAGATGGTGCGCTTGAGAACTCTGTCACGCTCCTCGGTGCCTGGAGACAGCACCTCTACTACCAGGTCCGGCGCGCCGTAGATGCGATCTCGGATGATTCCAGCACGCTCCTTTGAGATGAACAGCACGTCGGGTTGCAGGACATCATAGTCGGAGAGGATCACATCCAGAGGCGCGTCAAAGACCTCTCCTAGGTTCCGCTGCTCCACAAACTCGCTGAGCCATCTCAAAAGCCGCCTTGTTATTCTCTGGTGGTTTGGCGGGGGAGATGGTGCCACAAGCAACTCTCCTTCGAGCAACTCGTACCGCTTGTCCACGGGTGTGGCCACATAGTCCCGGACGGTAAACTTGATCTTGGAGTTGACCACGGTGGTCACCTTTTCCTGTTTCTTGTTGGGCCGCGGAAGGGGCCAGAAGTCCAACCGCAGCGTCAACTCCTGAAGTAAGGGCGAGCGTAGCGTTTCCCCTTCAGTATAAATGCTCACACGCTCAAAGGCGCTGCCGCTGAGCTTAAGGACCTCGATAGTTCTCCTTTGTAGATCCACCAGCCAGAGCTCGCGCACGCCGTGGCGGGCGTAGAGAGTCCGCTTGAGGGTGCGGTCCCGCTCCTCGGTCTCCGGCGAGAGGACTTCCACCACCAGATCCGGCGCGCCATAGATGCGATCCTTGACGATATGCGCCCGCTGTTTTGAGACATACAGGAGGTCTGGTTCTACCACGTCGTGGTCAGATAGCACCACGTCGAGCGGCGCACTGCACACTGTGCCCAGACCCTTGGCTTCGATGTATCTGCTCAACGTGCTCAGCAGATGGCCGAGCACCTCCTGGTGTTCCACATCCACGGAGGGCATGCGGGTCAGCTCACCATCGATCAGCTCGTACCGCGTGTCCTCCGGCGTGGCCATGTAGTCGCGCAGGGTGAACTTGATGTGCGGGTTGACTACCATGCCTCTTTCCCGCTCCTGCTACCCCTGGCGGAAGTCCCCGCTCTTGCCGCCGGACTTGCGGGTGAGGCGCACGTCGCTGATGCGCATGGCCCGGTCCACGGCCTTGCACATGTCGTAGATGGTCAGCGCCGCCACGGAGACGGCCGTCAGGGCCTCCATCTCCACGCCCGTGCGGTCCGTGGTGCGCACGGTGGCGGTGATCTCTACGCAGGAGAGGGCTGGGTCGGGTTGGAGCTCCACCTGAATGTGGGAGAGGCGCAGCGGGTGACACATGGGGATCAGCTCGCTGGTGCGCTTGGCAGCCATAACGCCCGCTACCTGAGCCACCGTCAGCACGTCGCCCTTGGCGATGCCCCCCGACTGGAGGAGGGCGAGGGTCTCGGACCGCATGAAGACGGCGCCCTTGGCCACTGCCTCACGGCGGGTCTCCTCCTTGGCCGAGACATCCACCATGCGGGCGCGGCCCTGCTCGTCCAGGTGGGAGAGGTGAGGCGTCTCGCTGGGGAGTGAGACAGCGGGCGCTCCCGGCCCGCCCTCCAGCACGCCGGACTGGTCGTGGGGCGCGCCGGGGTCCGCCGCGGCTTGGGCCAGGCGGTTGGCCTCCTCGTTGAGCGGGTAGCCGGCATGGCCGGGCACCCACCGCCAGGAGACGTGCCGCTCTCCCACCAGCCCGTCCAGTTGCGCCCACAGGTCCAGGTTCATCTTGCGTTGCCAGCCTCTGGTCATGGTGTTCACCAGGTACTGGCTGTCGCTGTACACGGTCACCTGGCTGCCCGCGAGCGTCTGCTCCAGGCCCTTGATGGCGGCCTTGATCTCCATCCGGTTATTGGTGGTGCGCTCCTCGTGGCCAGCACGCCAGGAGCCGCCGGCGGCGCCGGTGAGCACGGCCGCCCATCCGCCGGGGCCGGGGTTGCCGGTGCAGGCGCCGTCGGTGTAGATCTCGTAGGCGGGGAGGTCAGGCATGGGAGCGGCCTCGCAGGAACTGGAATAGGCGATTGTGCAGCGGGTCCTCACCCGCCGATGTAGGACATCTCGATCTTGGGAAGGGATGCGGTGGCCTCGGCCCGCACCTCTGAGTAGCGGTCGTCGCGGATGCGCCAGACCGAGCGCAGGAAGGCCGAAAGCTCGTCGTCCGTCGCCCCACCCCGCAGCAGGCCCCGCAGATCGTGGCCCGCGCTGGAGAAGAGACAGGTGTAGAACTTACCCTCGGCGGAGAGGCGGGCCCTGGTGCAGGCCCCGCAGAAGGGCTGCGTGACCGACGCGATGATCCCGATCTCTCCCCCGCCGTCCTTGTAGCGATAGCGCTCCGCCACCTCGCCGGGGTAGTTGGCCTCCGCCGGCTCCAGGGGCATCTCCCCGTCTATCATGCGGAGGATCTCCGCCGCAGGCACCACGTCGTCCATGCGCCACCCGTTGGTGGTGCCCACATCCATGTACTCGATGAAGCGGAGGATATGCCCGCGCTCCCGGAAATAGCGGGCCATGTCCAGCGCGTCGCTGTCGTTGACGCCCCGCTTCACCACCATATTGACCTTGATTGGATGCAGACCCGCCTCCTGGGCCGCCTCGATGCCCTCCAGCACGCCCTGCACCGGGAAGTCCACGTCGTTCATGGCCATGAAGACATCGTCCCGCAGGGAGTCCAGGCTCACGGTGATGCGCCGGAGGCCGGCCTCCCGCAGGGCCTGTGCCTTCCGCTTGAGCAGCGCGCCGTTGGTGGTGAGGGTGAGGTCGTGGAGGCCGGGGACGGCAGCCAGCATGGCGACCAGCTTTTCGATGTCATGGCGCACCAGGGGCTCGCCACCGGTAATCCGCACCTTCTCCACGCCCTGGGCCACGAAGAGCCGGGCCAGGCGGGTGATCTCTTCGAAGGTGAGGACCTGGCTGTGGGGCAGAAAGGCGTAACCCCGGCCGAAGACCTCTCGGGGCATGCAGTAGACGCACCGGAAGTTGCACCGGTCCGTCACGGAGATCCGCAGGTCTCGCAGCGGGCGATTTCGAGTATCGGTAACGGCATCCATGTGGCTTGGCCAGCTCTCCCTCTCTGCCACTATTGTAAAGGGGTTAGGGGAGAGTGGCAAAGCAGGGGCAGCGAGGGTGTTTATCAACCTGCCACCTCAGGCTCAAGCCTGAGGCATTCTGAGCGGCTATGCTGCAGGCTTCAGCCTGCAGTACGGAGTTATTAAACACTCTCGGGCAGTGCATTGTGCCCTTAGCGCCGCCGCCGCTCCTCCAGAACGCGTCGCGCTGCCCGGGCCGCGTTGCCCCGATGGCTCACCGCGTCCTTGGCGCTGGCAGAAAGCTCCGCCAGGGTCCGGCCCAGCTCCGGCACCAGGAAGACGGGATCGTAGCCAAAGCCGTTGTCGCCCCGGGGCTCGGTGGTAATAGTCCCGCGGCACTCCCCCTGCACCAGCCGGGTCTCCATGCCCGAACCCGCGATGGCGATGACGCAGACAAAGCGCGCCGTCCGCTGGGCTTGGGCCACCCCGCTGAGGTTGGCCAGGAGGAGCTGCGCCCGCTGGGGGTCGGTCAGGCCGGGGCCGCCGTAGCGGGCCGAGAGGGGACCGGGCGCACCGCCCAGGGCATCCACCTCCAGCCCGGAGTCGTCGGCCAGCGTGAGCAGCCCACTGGCCTGGGCGTAGGCCTCGGCCTTCAGGCAGGCGTTCTCGTGGTAGGTGGCGCCCGCCTCCTCCACCTCCAGGGTGATCCCGGCTTCCCAGAGACCGATGATCTGGCAGGGCAGGTCTCCCAGCAGTACTCGGTACTCGGCCAGCTTGCCGGCGTTTCCCGTGGCAACCAGGAGCTTGGGCCGCGGCGCTCGCAGCGGGGAGTCAGGCACCGGCTGCCTAGCGGCTGAAGAACTCCTTGTCCAGCTTTTTCATGGTGTCCACCAGGCCGGTGTAGGCGATCTCCGACTGGGAGGCCATGGCCACGCCAAAGAAACCCTGGCGGCGGATCTCCACGGCCTTGCGCTGCACGTGGAGCCGGGTGCTGTCCCAGGCCCCATCGCCGAAGAAGTCCACATAGCTGTGGGAGAAATGCCCCTTGCCGTCCATGGAGAATCCCAGACAGGAGACGATGGGGAGACAGAAGGCCCCGGCTACGGGGGTATTGATGGACACCGGCATCAACGGCATGGTGTGGGAGCCCCGGGTGTCGCCGGTGACGAAGTGGCCGATAAGGTAAGGTTCGATCATCTCCTCGGGCGCGGGGAAGATCCCCTGGTTGCGGACGATGGCCACGGGGTCATCCTTGCCGGTGTAGCGCCCGGCGATGTTGTGGAGCCGGGTAGCCGACACGGACACCACCTGCTCGTTGGGGAAGGCCCGAGAGTGGACCGACTCGATGGCAAAGCGGTCCATGTCCCGCAGCAGCGCGCAGACGTCCCACGACCGCTCCGGCACGTCTAGCTTGATGAGGCGATCGCCCTCCCTGGCGTCCATGTCAATGACAGTCAGGGTAAAGCCCTCATGCAGGCGGGGACTGAGGAGCAGCCCGCCGTTGTGCATGGGGTCGCAGAAGGTCATGTACAGCGGCAGGTTGTACGCGCCAGGCGCGCACTTGTCCGCAGCGAAGACGGCGAAGGACTCGGCGGGTCGGTAGGAAGGGAGCGGCTCGAACTCGATCTCCGCCACGGCCGGGCCTGCTCCCCGCACGTTGCCGGAGGGCGCGTCCACCAGCAGGTCCTGGCCCGCGCCGTAGTTGCCCTGCTCCTTGGCCACGTTAGTGGCCGCCAGAAAAGCGTTCCAGGCCAGGTCCACGTGCACTTCCCGGTTGTTGGTCCCCCGCTCGTGGGTGAGGATCATGGCGATATCGTCGCCGGTATGAGTCACCAGGCCATCGATGATCAGGCCCCGCTGGATTGCCTCCTGCACCCGCTGCCGGACTGCCTGAAGCATCTCGACCGTGGGCAGGGTGTGGCCGCCAACAGAGCCAACGTCCGCCTTGATGACGCTCAGAGTAATCATGCCCAAACCTCCTTCAGTTTTCCTGGACCCCCGGACCCTCAGCGCAAGACTGGTGGTTAGAGTAGCAACGCCTAGTTGGGAGTGTCAAGATTCAGGCATGCAGCCTCGACCTGCTCTGGTCTCATGTCCCCCATTCTGCGGTCAGCCCGCCCCGTATACGGATGCGTTGGACGAACTCTACTGGCCAGCAGTATCATTCCTCCCGGCCACTTTGGACAAGGATGTGGAGGTGATATCATATGAGAATCAGTATAGCAACGGTGAGATATGGTTTGCTCGTGCAGATAGGAGGTCCCAATGTCGGATCAACGGGAAGGGCAAGACCTCGAAGACCTGGCCCTCAACATAGCCACCGAGCATCTGTTGGGCGGAGTCCCGTTCAAAGAACTTTCCTCCCGCTACCACTACTCCCCGGCCACGCTCCACAGGCGCTTCCAAACCTGGTTGAATCAGAAGCGGTTCCAGCTAGTGGACAAGCAGGATAGGAGGACCGTAGCCAGATTCGCTGGGTTTGACGACGGCCTCGGCGCAAGACTGAGTAAGGCAGCCCAGATCCGCGCACGTGTCGCTATCATCCTGGGGGCTGAAGCAGCGTGCTCTCCCCTCCGAGACGATGGCCCGCAGCCGGAATTGGCCTACCTCGCCGCCGATCGACTGCACCTGGCGCTTGCCGAAGCTACCGCGCCCTATCTGATGGACCGGCTCAGGAACAACATGCACATTGGTGTGGCTGCTGGTCGCGGTGTGGGATTTACCATTGATAAGCTCGGAGAGCTCAGCGAAAAGCGACCAGGTTGGCTGACAGGGTACAGCGGTATTCATCTCTACTCGCTGTCCGGTGGTGGAAGGGTTGGCGCTTGGTACCCCATCACCAGAGATCTCGACGCCGACGAAAACGTGTTCCGCCTTGCTTCTATCCTTCAGATTAATCGACAAGCCGTTCACTACATGCGGGGCTGGATATCCAAGGACGACAATGGACAGAAACGACCCCCTGTGCCCGAACCCACGTTGGACCTTGCGTTCCTGGGCATCGGCCAGCTCAACAGGCAGCACCATTTTTACCACTTCGATCAGAAGGAATTCGGCCCCATGCAGGAGCCGCTGGAGGTCATCTGGAAGTTCCAGGAAAAGGACGGTCGCCTCCGTGACAGCGTTGCCGAGGTCTGCCACCGACTCTTTCTGGCTTGCGACACTTCGGACGTCCCTCAAGAGTTCCTGGACGCTGTGAAGAAGGTGAACAACCTGGTGTTAGCCGTAGAAGCTAGGCGAATCAGCGAGGCCGAGGAGGTCCTGGTGGTGGGCGCGGGAGCGTCGAAGAAGGCCGCGTTGCTGGCGCTGCTTACGAGCGTGGAGTCACCCATCGAGCGCCGGCATCTCACGCTGTTCACCGACGCCTGGACTGCGAAAGAGCTGCTGGAAGCCTTGTGATCTGAGCAGTAGCGCCTACACGCGTCTGTGGCCGCTGCGTACCGCGAGCCCGCTGCCGCCGCGAGCACTCAGCCCTTCGGAACGTGTACTCGTCCAGTAGATCCCTTCCCTTAGCAGGCTGTTGAAAAACCGCTCATGGTGAGCCGAGTTTACCCTGAGCTTGCCGAAGGGAACCATGAGCCACTCGTCCTTCGACAGGCTCAGGACGAGCGGGAATGCCCTTTTCCGCAGCCTGTCAGGGGCGTGTCTTGGCCTTTATTGCACGGTGCACGGCGCGCAGAGGTCAAGGAGCGGGTGGCGCTATTTGGCCAGCCAGGTCTGCTCCCAGTGGCGATTGCCGTAGGGGCTGGGCTGCAAGCGCCAGTTCCGGACCGTGTTCCAGATGCCCGTGGCCGTGTTATCCCCTGCCGGGATGATGATCCTGGGCATGGCGTCCAGGGCCGCCTTCTCCATCTCGTTCACCAGCTTCTTTCGCTTGGCCAGGTCTAGCTCCGCCGACTGTTTCTCGAAGAGGGCGTCCACCTCCGGAATGCAGAGGTGGGCGTAGTTGCGCTCAGCTTTGCAGGTGAAGTGCTCGGCGTAGATGGCGTCCGGGTCGTCGAACGCGTAGGCGGTGCCCCACTCGAAGACCTCGTAGTCCCCGCTACGTAGCAGCTCGTAGGAGACGGCCGTCTCATAGGTCTTAAGGGTCCCGATGACACCGATCCTCTTCCACTGGTCCTGCACGAAAATGTTGACCTGCTCCCGGCCAGTCTGTTTCCGCACGTTCATGGCCACGTTGAAGCCGTTGGGGTAGCCCGCCTCCGCCAGGAGCCGCTTAGCTTCAGCCCGGTTCTTCTCGGGATCGCCGCTAAAGCCCGGGAACTTGGCGAGCTCTTCTGGGGGGAGGCCCCAGGGCCCTTTCCCGGGCATATACCCCTGGTTGTACCCCTGCCCTTCCCAGAGCACCTTGATGCCGGCCTCCCGATCGATGGCGTAGGACAGCGCCCGCCGCACGCGCACGTCATCGAAGGGTTTCTTGGCGGTAGACAGGTTGACCAGGCTGTTACCGTAGTAGACAGGCCGCTTTTCGGAGCGGACCTTGTCCCCGAGGGCGCTGGTGACATCCCCTTGCTGGGCCAGGTTCAGGGCGCTGCCGGATATGTGAAGGTTCCCGGTCCGGAAGGCGGCTAGAAGCGTGCCCTCGTCAGGGATGAAGAAGTATTTCACGCCGTCCAGGTAGGGCAACCCCTTCTTCCAGTAGTTGGGGTTCTTGACCTGCTCTACCGAGGTTCCACGGATGTACTCTTTCCAGGTGAAGGGCCCGGTGCCGTTCAGTTCTTTGGTCGGATCATGGCCGGCCTCCACCCACTCCTTGTCCAGCATGGCCATCCACCCCTGGGCGATATTCGCCAGGAACGAGGCGTAGAGCCGCTTCATGTGAACACGGAGGGTGTAATCGTCCACCACCTCAAAACGGTCCACGGGGTCAAACGCGGCCTTGCGTGGCGCCACCTGGCCCTTCTGGGGGTTCTTTTGCCGTTCGAAGCTGAAGGCCGCGTCTGACGCGGTGAATTCGCCCCCCTGGTGGAACTTCACTCCCTTGATGAGATGGAAGGTGTAGGTCTTTCCGTCGGGGCTGATCTCCCAGCGTTCCGCCAGGTTCGGCTCCACCTTGCTCATCAGGGCTTCGAGCGGGTCGTAGCGGACCAGGGGGTTGTAGATAGGAAACACCGGCGTCGAGGTGTTGTCGGCGTGCAGATCGAGCGTTGCAGGCTCGGTTGACAGGGCTAAGTTCAGCACGCCGCCATACTCGGCCACAGGCTGTTCCGCCGCCGGTTTCTCTGCCGGGGCCTGTGCGGCCGGCACGCAGGCCGCCAGCACGGTGGCTAACGCTGCTGCAACGGGCAACCACTGCCATGGACGCATGGTTTTCTCCTCCGTGACCACTCCTGGTTCGCACCGTCAAAAGCCCACCAGCTTCCCTCGACAGGCTTCGTTCGTCATGAGCGTGCCTTGACTGTGCTCCTTTCGCTCTCCCCAACAGCCGAGAACTGCCGGAGTAGGCCAACCTTCGCCAATCTACAATTCTGGTCTATCACCTCCATTACCGCGATTGATGCATCGTATACAAATTGGCGCCGCCATTGTCAAGCAATGCTACCGAACGAGAGTGTTTAGTAACTCCGCGCTGCAGGCTTCAGCCTGCAGCATAGCCGCTCAGAATGCCTCAGGCTTGAGCCTGAGGTGGCGGGTTGATACACACCCTCGCTACCTGCACTCCACAAAGGGCATCCGACGGGACAAGGTTGTATGTTATAATGGCCACTCAGAGCGGTGCTCAGTACGGCCGTTGCTGTTGTCTGCCCTTGACCACCTGTGACCTACCAAGACGCGCTGCGCTATCTCCAGAGCTTCACCAACTACGAGCAGCAGCCCGCTCAGGCCTACGCCGCGGAGCACTACGACCTGCGGCGCATGGCGATGCTGCTACGACGGCTGGGAGACCCGCATCTCGGGCGAGTGACCGTCCACATCGCCGGCACCAAGGGCAAGGGCAGCGTCGCCGCTATGATGGCCTCGGTGCTGGAGGCCGCAGGGTACCGCACCGGCCTCTTCACCTCGCCCCACCTGTGTGACCTGCGGGAGCGAGTGCGGCTCAGCGGCCGGGCCATCTCTCCCGCCGACCTGGCGACGCTGGTGGAGCAACTTCACCGTGAGGTAGAGTCCTACCACCAGGAGCCGGTCTACGGGAGGATCACCACCTTTGAGCTGCTGACGGCCCTGGCCTTCCTGCACTTCCAGCGGCAGGGGGCCGCGGCCCAGGTGCTGGAGGCAGGCATGGGTGGGCGCCTGGACGCTACAAACGTGGTGCCCCAGCCCGACCTCTGCATCATCACCCCTGTCAGCTACGACCATGTGGAGGTCCTGGGCGCGACCCTGGACGCCATTGCGGGGGAGAAGGCGGGCATCATCAAGCCCGGCGTGCCGGTGATTATGGCCCCCCAGGATGACGCGGCCCGCACCGTCATCGCGCAGCGGTGCTATCAGCAGGGCGCGCCCCTGGTGGACGTGGCATCCAGGGCCAAGTGGGCGCGGCTCAGTCAGACCTTTGAGGGGCAGTCCGTCCAAGTGCGGGGGCTGAAGACCAGATTCCAGCTCACCACGCCACTGCTCGGGGCCTTTCAGGCGGAGAACGCCGCGGTGGTGGCCCTGGCCGTGGAGGCGCTGCGTGAGCACGGCGTGGCGGTTACCCGCGTAGCGGTAGAGCAGGGCGTGGCCCGGGTGCGCTGGCCCGGCCGGCTCCAGGTGCTGGAGCGGGAACCCCTCCTGCTGCTGGACGGCGCCCACAACGGCGCTTCGGCGCGGTGCCTGTGTGAGGCGCTCCAGTCGGACTTTCCGCACCGGCGGGCCATCCTGGTGGTCGCCACCCTCTCGGACAAAGATCAGGACGCCATTGCCCGGGAGCTAGCTCCGGCAACCGACCTGGCTATCGTGACCCGCGTTGCCCACCCTCGCGCCACGCCGACCGAGGCCCTGGCGGCGGCCTTCCGCCACCGCAACGTCGCGGTGCAGGTGGCCGATGCCGTGGCAAGCGCGCTGGCAGTGGCCAGAGCTGAGGCCGACGAAGCGGACATGATCTGCGCCACGGGGTCCCTGTACCTGGCGGGCCAGGTGCTCACGCTGCTGGGCCGAGCGGAGGAGGCGCTGGACATTTTTTCGTCCAGCCCGGAGCACGCGGCCGGCCCCACCGGTGTTATTCCTTAAGGAACCAGCGCATCGAGGAGCCCCCTATGACATCAGGACGTGATAATCGCGGACGCCGCCGGGTGGTGGTAACGGGTATGGGAGCAGTAACGCCCCTGGGTTTGAACGTAGCTGACTTCTGGGCGGGGCTGGTGCAGGGCAGATCGGGCATCGGCCAGATCACCCTCTGCAACACTGAGGGCTATCCCACCACTATCGCGGCGGAGGTGAAAGGATTTGACCCCAGGGCGTTTATGGACGCCAAGGATGCGCGCCGGCTGGCCCGGTTCAGCCAGTTTGCGGTGGCGTCCTCCAAGATGGCCCTGGAGGACGCCCGCCTGGACCTGGCCAGCGAAGACGCCAGCCGGGTCGGCGTGGTGTTGGGGAACGGCAACGGCGGCCAGAATGCCTGCCTGGTGCTCCGGGTCTACGCTGGGTAGCCACGCTGAGGTGGCGCGTTGCATGAGGGAGAGCTGGCGCCGGAGTGGCGTTTTCTGTTGGCCACGGCCATCGTGCTGGGGCTGGTGGGCGTGGGTTTTGTCCTCATCTACATGACGTATCTTCTGGCGCCGCTGGTTCTGGCCGGTGTAGTGGGAGCCCTGATCTGGCGGTGGCTGCGCCGGAGGTAACCAGAGGCGCGCTCGCAGGGAGAAAGCAAGGAGGAGCAGCCGGCGGCTGCTCCTCCTTCTGGTGGTAACCCGCTGAAATGGCTAGATCAACACAGCGCCCGATATGGCTGCGGTGGGCAACATGTCGCCCAGGATCTTCTCCAGGGCCATGGTATGACTACACAGCTCTCTATCGGCAAAGAAGTCGCAGGTGCATTGCCAGCGCCCCTCGCGAAAGCCCACCGCGTGGAGATCATTCTCGCCCCTGAAGGTGACCCGGAACTCCTGGAAGGAGACCCGCCCTCGCTCCTGGGCGTAGCGCTTGGCCTTCTCGATCTTGCCGATGAGACTGGAGTTCATTCCGACCTCCTCATGAAAAGAATCGGCGGCCGAGGCAGAAAACAAAAGCACCAGGCGTCAACCTGGTGCTACCGGCTCCCGGTCTGCTCTGCCCGCATCCCATCCATGGCAACCATGCCTCCCTGCCAAGGTAGCCGCATTGTCGCGCCGCCCGGCGGGGCCGTCAAGCGCGGGTTGTGGGCGCGGGTTGTGGGGTCGCGCGGGAGTCAATGGGTGAGGCAGTAGGCAAAGGCCAGGTCCGCCTCCAGGTCACTGTGACGTTGTAGCGCGAGGAAGGCTCGCACCAGTTTAGCGTCCAGCTCAACTCCTGCCAGGTCCTCTAAGGTGGCCCGCGCCTCTTCTTCCGAGAGGGCTTTGCGGTAAGAGCGATCTGACGTCAGCGCATCGTACACGTCGGCCACGGCGATGATGCGCGCTGCCAACAGGATGCCCTCGCCGCGCAACCCGTTGGGGTACCCCGACCCGTTCCAGCGTTCGTGCTCCTGCTCGACGATGCGGGCAAGCTCCCGCAGGTCAGGGACGTTCCACAGAATCTCCACTCCTCTGCTGACGTGGCCCTTCATGACTTCGTATTCTTCGGGTGTGAAACGCCCGGGCTTCAGCAGAACGGCGTCGGGGATGCCGATTTTCCCGATGTCGTGGAGCTGCGCGGCGAGCTGCACCTGCCGTTGCTTGCCCAGGCTGAATCCCAGAGCCCGAGCCAGCGCTACCGAGTAAACCGCAACCCGGTCCGAATGTCCTTGGGTGTAGGAGTCCTTGGCATCCAGAGCCGAGGACAGGGCGCACAAGCTGGCGACCAGGAGATCTTCTTTCCCAATGTACAGCCGGTACGCGTAGAATCCCAAAACCACGAAGGCGGCGGCTGCGACAAGCCCGTAGGGGCCGCCGGAGAAGTCTGCCCAAAGGAGCAGCAAGGCAGCCAGGGCCTGGCCATTATACTGGTAGAACGCTGGCAGCAGGCCATAGCGCCAGAATCGCAGGCCAGCGAGGCCGGCCGAGGCGATCTGTATGGTGGAGGTGGCTACGCTGTCTACCATCATGAAGGCTCCCGCCAGGAGGAACATGGAGGAGACATGCGTGAGGGCGTACATCATGCTTGTCTCTCCCAGGCGCGCCGACCACAGGGGCTGGGTCCACAGGGCGCCCACAAAGAGGAGCGCAGCGGCGGCCTCAGCGCATCCGAGTGTCCACCGCCGGTAGCTGCGGCATTCAGTGAGGAGCAGCAGGAGAAAACTCCCAGCCCAGAAGGCCATGACGGCGTGGGACACCATGCTCTGGATCCCGCCGCCTGCCACCGCGGTAAGCTCCACCGCGCTTCCGCCGGCTATCAGCATGAGAACGAGGATGCTAGCCTTCTCCCACACCAGGAGCGCAGGCCCGCGACGCAGCAGCCCATCCCCCAGCACGACGCCAAGCACGCCCAGCAGGGCTGCGGCACCCGGCCCCAAGAGGAATACCGCGGCTGCCAGCGCCACGAAGGTCATGCTGACCACGCCATTGGTGGCCGACCGTCGTACCGCCAGGGCCTCGCTGGCGACGACCAGGCCAAGCAGGACGGCGAAGGTGGGCGAGGGCGGGAGCATGGCGTCAGGCAACGCCAACAAGAAGGTGACCGTTCCAAGGGCCACCACCCCAAGGCGGATAGCCGCCCTGGTGCGCAGCTTCATCTTCTCTGGCTGGCCAGGTACGCCGGAGCGTTGCTCAGTTGCTTTAACTGGGGCGCTGCTCTCCGTAGCAATGGCCGTCATGGTACTCCTCTGCGACTATGCGCTATCAGGAGAAAGACATACAATGGGAGCGCAAGCTTGCGGACTCGTTCGCTTGTTCAAGTACTTTCACCAGCCAGCATAGCTTCGATACCGGACCATGTCTGTAGGCCGACTTACAGACCAGTCCTAGCCATCCGGCGTAGAGTTGTTGTATGCCAGTCTGGCACAAGGACACACCAATGCCCCTCCTTCGGATTGTCGTCGCAGGACAGTGCCCGGGTTGTGAGGAGGCGCGCCGCCTCTACGAGGAAGTGGGGCGGCGCTTCCCCGACCTGCCTGTGGAGCTCGTTGATCTGGAGGGGGAGATGGTGCAAAAGCCCGACGCCGTCGTCGCCGTGCCCACCTTCCTCCTGGACGAGAACGTCCTCTTCGTAGGGAACCCTTTCCCGGAGGAGCTGAACGCCAGGCTGGCGCAACTTTACAGGCCACAGTAAGAGCTAAGAGGTCCGCATGGAGGCATTCGAACCCGCCTCGTTGGCCAGCAAGGTGGGCTACCTCTCCGGCCAGGAGGTCTTCAAAGACCTCACCAAGGAGGAGATGGAGTGGCTCGACCGGGTGACCACGGAGATGACCTGCGAGCGGGGCAGGATTATCTACATTCCCGGCGAGTCGCGCGAGGTGCTCTATCTGCTCAAGAAGGGGGTAGTCAACCTCTATCGCCTCTCTCCCGAAGGCAAGAAGCTCATCATTGCCCATCTACCCGCCGGTACCTTCTTCGGAGAGATGTCGCTGCTGGGCCAGGGCATGTACGATAGCTTCGCCGAAGCCGCGGAGCCCAGTGTCCTCTGCGCCATGAGCCGGGCGGACGTGGAGCGCCTGCTTCTTACCAAGCCCATTGTGGCGCTGCGGGTGCTCCAGGTCGTGGGGAGGCGGCTGCTCAATGCCCAGGCTGTCCTGGAAGACCTGGCCTTTAAGAGCGTGGGGGCCCGCCTGGCGGCGCTCCTGCTGCGGCTGGCCGAGGAGCAGCAGAGTAGCACTATCACCGGTCTCACCCATCAGGACCTGGCCGAGATGGCGGGCACCTTTCGTGAGACGGCGACCCTGGCCCTGAACGAGCTGAAAGCCCAGGGGCTTATCGGCTTGGGCCGTACTCGCATCGACATCCTGGACTCGGGCCGTCTGGCGGCCGTGGCGCAAGGTTAACACTGCGAGTAAGGAAGTGAGCAGATTGGCTCAGGAAGTCGCGATCTACACCCAGCCGGGCTGAGCGTCCTGCCATGCTGAGAAAGAGTTTCTCTCTCAACACCGGGTCCCCTTTGTAGAGAAGGACATCGGCAAGGACCGAGCGCTGCTGCGGGAGCTCATTGCGCTGCGGTCACGCGCCACTCCCACCACCGTCATCGACGGCGAGGTGATCATCGGCTTCGACCGAGCACGCCTGAGTGAGCTTCTGGGCCTCTAACGTGCGGGGGTTGTCCCGCCGCCTCGCCGCCGACTATCGCGGTACAAGCAGGGCCGTCACCTTTCGAATCGCCTGTCGCGCCAGGAACAGACTGTCGTAGACCAGCAAGACTGCTAGCCCCAGCAGCCAGCTTGATGGTCAGTAGCGGCAGAGACCCGCCTTCTGAACGTCCTTGATCCCCCACATGGCTCTCACTTCTCGATGCTCCCTACCATCAGCGACCTTCAGTCCCTGAGATTCGCTCACCCTCTCCCCCGGAAAGAAGGGAGAGGGTGAGCGGTGCTCCGCTATTGAGACGGAGGCGTCGGCATGAACTTACCATCAACCCCTGCTTTCACGCCACCGCCGGACATGGGAGAGTCGAAGTCTCGAACGGCCATGTGGACGAACCAGACCCCTTCGGCGCCGGGCTTTCCGCCATGGGTGTCGTTCTTCATATCGTGGAAGTGGGTGAAGCCCTTGCCGAACTGGCCCTCCACCCGCTCCTGGTCCGCCTTGGTGAAGGCGCCGGGAATCCCCAGGGCGACCCAGTTGAGGTTCTTGGCCTGGTCCAGCTTCAGATTATCGAAATGGAGGGCGATGACAGCGCCGCTGGGCAACATGTAGGCCCGGTGGTCAGTCATGCTCGCCATCTCCACTGGCTTGAGCGCGCCAGCGAGCTGGCTCCAGAATCGGCTATCTTGCTGAAGCCCGGCCACCTGGTCTCGCAGGGCAGCGATCTCCCTGTCCTTGTCGCCGCCCGCCTGCTGTGCGCCCGCGCTCTGGGCGCACGCTGAGACCAACAGCGCCGCTACGATGGTCCCCAGCAGCCACAACCTGGCTGCTTTTCTTTCCAGGGCTTGCTCCATCATCGTCCTCCTTGGGTAAGACTCCTGCAGCCTGGCAGGCGTGCAGGGCACGTGTACTCCCAGGGTAGGCGAAGATGATAGCGCCGTCTGTAAGTCGCCTTACGGAGGACGAGAGGAAGGCAGCAGCCTCTCGGTGAGCCGGACAGGTGTGATGTCCCCGAAGAACGCCGCGGATGTCGTTGCGAGGAGCCGGAGGCGACCCTTCGCCAGGCCCTTCGACGTTGTTGCTCAGGACAGGCTCAGGACAAGCTCCGCAATCTGGGTGGGGCACGGTCGACTTCCCACCCCCAGATTGCCACGCCCTCCTTCGTCGGGCTCGCAATGACCGTCCCGCCGGAGTTTGTTAAGGAACCTCAAAGACAGGACACTAGCCGAGGATGGCCCTATAGAGTCCACCCAGGAGACCGCCCCCCAGCACCAGCCAGGCGCTGTTGAAGGGGAGCCGGAGCAGCGCCAGCCCGGCGAGGGCAAGCAGGGCGAGGGTGAAGCCGTCCACCACGGCGCTCTGGCCGAGCTGCCAGGTGACCCCCGCCATCAGGCTCAGGGAGGCCACGTTCACGCCGTCCAGGACGCTCCGCGCCCAGGAGGAGCCGCGCAGGCGCGGTAACACGCGACTCAGCGCAGCCACAAACACGAAAGACGGCAGGAAGATGCCCAGGGTGGCCAGCAAGGCGGCGGGTACGCCGCCGATCACATAGCCCACAAAGGTGGCCGTGGTCAGCACCGGGCCTGGGGTGAACTGGCCCACAGCTACGGCGTCCAGGAGCTGCTGGTCGGTCAGCCAGCCCAGGCGCTCCACAAAGTCGGCCCGCAGGAAGGCCAGGAGCACGTAGCCGCTGCCGTAGAGCACCGAGCCGATCTTGAGAAACACCAGAAAGAGCTGGCCCAGGTTGAAGGCCACGGCAGCGCCGCTGCCAGCTACCGCAGCCGGCAGGGTAAGCAGAGGCAGGAGCAGCGCGGCCGCGCCGCCGCCGGCAAACCCTCGGGCGGCCCGCGCCCCCAGGCCGAGCGCGCCCCCCAGGAGGAGCAGCAGGATCTCGTTAGCTCCGGCCAGGTAGAGGGCCAGCAGCGCCAGCCCCAGCAGCCCCGGCCAGGGGCCCCGCACCGCAGTGCGGCCCAGGGCCCACAGCGCCTGGGCCACGATGGCCAGGATCACCGGCTTGACGCCGTAGAGCGCCCAGCCCAGTTGGGGGAAGGCGCCCAGCTCCACGTAGGCCCAGGCCAGGGCCAGCACTATGCCCGTGGCCGGTAGGATGAAGAGCGCGCCAGCGGCCACCAGGCCGGCCCCGCCCGCCCGCAGGAAACCCAGGTGGATGGCCATCTCGGTGGAGTTGGGGCCAGGGATGAGGTTGGTGGCCCCCACCAGGTCCAGGAACTCCTGGTCCGAGACCCATCGGCGGCGCTGCACCACCTCCTGGCGCATCAGGGCAATGTGGGCGGCAGGCCCGCCGAAGGCGGTGCATCCCAGCCGAAAAAAGAGCAGGGCCACCTCCCTCACTGCTCCCAGCCCTGGTGCTCGTTGCCCTGCGCCAGCGCTGCTGTTATCCATCCGCGGCCTCATCGCCTTCGCCCTCAGGGGCCTTGCCAAAGCTGCGGAGGCGCTCCGCGTACTCCAGGAGGCGCTGGTTAACCAGATAGTTCACGGAGCCTTCCGGATAGGCGCCATCGGGTTGCACCTGGCCCGCGGGGCGCCCGGTGAGCAGTTCGATCCCCTCGTCCACCGTGGAGACGGCATACACGTGGAACTGGCCCTGGCGCACCGCCTCCACCACCACCTCCCGCAGCATCAGGTGGCGCACGTTGGACGCCGGGATGAGCACGCCCTGGCTGCCCGTGAGGCCCCTGGCGCGGCAGGCGTCGAAAAAGCCCTCGATCTTGTACTGGACGCCCCCCACGGCCTGCACCTCCCCCTTCTGGTTCACGGAGCCGGTCACGGCCAGGTCCTGGCGCAGGGGCAGCTCCGCGAGCGCGGAGAGGAGGCAGTAGAGCTCGGCGCTGGATGCGCTGTCGCCGTCCACCTCGTTGTAGAGCTGCTCGAAGGTAAGGCTGGCGCTGAGGCTCAGGGGCTTGTCCTGGGCGTACTTTGCGGCCAGATAGCCGGAGAGGATCATCACGCCCTTGCTGTGGATCTTCCCGCTCAGCTCGATCTCCCGCTCCACGTTGAGCACCCCTGCGGAGCCCAGGGAGACCGCGGCGGTGATCCGTGAGGGTGTGCCAAAAACGTAGTCGCCGATGTCCAGCACCGAGAGGCCGTTGATCTGGCCGACCGCCTGCCCCTCTGTGGCGATCTTGATGACGTCCTCCTGGATCACCCGCTGCACCTTGTCCCGCACCAGGCCGGAGCGGAACTCCTTCTGGGCGATGGCCTGCTCCACATGCTCCTTGTGGACGTAGCCACTGCCGGCCTTCTTGGCCCAGTAGCTGGCCTCGGAGATGAGGTCGGCCACGTCCAGGAAGCGGGTGGAGAGCTTGCCCTGGTGCTCCAGCAGGCGCGAGCCGTGCTCCACTACCTTGGCCACGCCGGACCGGTGGAAGTGCAGCAGGTTGTCCTGCTCCACCCGGGCCCGCACAAACCCCGCGTAGATACCCACGTTATCCGTGGACCGCTCCATCTCAATGTCGAAGTCCGCCTTGACCTTGAACAGCTTCAGGAACTCCTCGTCCATGTGGTAGAGGAGGTTGTAGACCATTGGATTGCCGATGAGCACGACTTTGACGTTGAGAGGAATGGCGTCGGGGCGGAGGGTCAACATGGGCAGGGCTGAGAGCATGTCTCCCAGGTTTTCGATGACGATCTCCTTGCAGTCCAGGGCACGCTTGAGGGCCTCCCAACAGTAGGGGTTTATGAGCACGTCCCGGGCCTGGAGGATGAGAAAGCCCCCGTTGGCGCGGTGGAGAGCGCCCGGCTTGATGAGCCTGAAGTCGGTGCTCATGGTGCCGAAGGCGGGCTGGTAGTCCACCCTGCCGATGACGTTCTGAAAGGTGGGGTTGTGCTCCACCACCACGGGCGCCCCTGGCGAGCCGTTGTGGCTCACCAGGACATTGACCTTGTAGCGGTTGAAAGGGTCCTCCGTCCGCATGGCGGGCAGCCCGGGCAGCAACCGCTGCTGGCTCTCCTCCGGCTCCGGGCGGAAGTTCTGGAGGTTGTCCACCACGTCTTCCTGCACCGCCTCTAGATAGCTGACCACCTGCCGCTGCTGGCTGTACTGCTCCGCCAGGTCCTGCACCAGGTGCCCTACGGCAAACAGGGCGCTCTCGCGGTCCAGGGTGCGCACTGCCTGGGCGGTCTCTTGCTCAGCATCCCGTATCCGCTTGAGAAAGGTCACCAACCGTTCCTGGAACTCCTCGCCCAGCGCCCGCAGGCGCTCCCGGACGCTCTCCTGGAGCCCCTGGTACTCCTCGGGCGTCATGGGGCGTCCCTCCGGAGTCAGCGGGATGGTGACCACCCCAGCCGGGCCGATCTGCACCGTGAGGCCACGCTGCCGCGCCTCGTCGTCCAGCTCATGAAAGAGGTGGTCGCGCTGCCGGTCCAGCTCTGTCAGCAGTTGCTGGCGACGTTGCTGGTAGGCGTCGCTCTGAAAGACCCTGGGGATCTCCCGCCGGCAGGCAGCAATGAGGTTGTTCATGTCGGTAGCCAGCTTGTCCCCCATGCCGGGGGGCAGCTCCAGCGCCTGGGGACGATAGGCGTCTCGGAAGTTGTGGACGTAGCACCAGTCGCCGGGCGTGGGGAGCGTCTTCGCTAGCTGCTCGATGCGCGAGAGGACCGTGGTGGCCCGTCCGCTCCCGGGGATGCCCGCGACAAAGAGGTTGTAGCCGGTGGTGCCGATCTCCAGCCCGAAGTCCAGGGCATCCAGCGCTCGGTCCTGCCCCACGGTCCCGATGACGGGCGCCACCTCCTCCGTGGTCTCGAAGGAAAGTGCCGCGGGATCACAGGTCAGGCGCAGGGCATCGGGCGGGACCTCCAGGGGGTGGGACATGGGTGACAATGCCTCCAGTTGGGTTGCCGCACGTATCTTACCACAGTGGGAGGCGCTACTAGCCGCAGCCAGGAGCCCGTGGCTAGCCAGGGATCAGACCAGTGGGGGGCCGCTTCAACTCCTGTTGCAGGGTGAACCACCAGTAGAAGGCGGCGTAGCTGCGCCAGCCCGCCCAGCTCTCCGCCAGCGCACGCGCCTCCTGTTCTGTAGCGGTGCGGCCCAGCCCGTAGGCGCGGCCGATAATGCGGCGCAGGCCGCCATCGGCCGCGGGGATCACGTCCGGGTGGCCCAGCCCCCGCATCAGCACGTACTCCGCGGTCCAGCGCCCCACTCCCAGCAACCCCTCCAGCACGCTCATGGCTTCGTGCGGGGGCATCTTCCAGAGGCCCTGCAGGTCCAGGTGCCCTTCGGCCACATCTCTGGCCAGGGTGAGGATGTAGCGGGTCTTCTGGCGGCTGAGCTGGATGGCCGCCAACTCCGACTCCTGTGCCTCGGCCAGCCGCTCAGGCTCGGGGAAGAGCCAGTAGCCGTGGTCTCCCACCACCATCTGGCCTCCGAAGCTCTCCACCAGCCTCCGCTTGCACTGCGCGGCGAAGGCCACGTTCACCTGCTGACCCAGGATAGCCCACACCAGGGTCTCGAAGAGGTCGGGGATGAGGATCAAGGGCAGGCCGTAGCACGCCCGGGTCAGCGCGCCGAAGACGGGGTCATCCTGCGCCGTGCCGTAGAGCGGCCTGGTGTCCACGCAGGTGGAAAAGAGGCGTTGCACCAGCCTACGTGCTGCGGCTATCGTCTCATCGCCTATCTCCCGACTCCGGAGGGTCACCTGCAGCGCGGGTCTCTCCACGTTACCTGTGACGCTCACGGCCAGCAGCACCGGGGCGCCGGCCAGCACCAGCGCCCGCTGGTACTCCCGCCCAGTGATCTCCTCAAGAACGGCGGAGGGTGAGGTGCGCAGGTAGCGGAGCGCCAGGGTGAAGTCGAAGGGAGGCCGCGGCCGGAGGTCGAAGGAAGCAGTGTGGAGCGGCCGGCTCATGCGGGGCGGCATACTTTGCAGGGGCGGAAACCGGCGCTCCGGGCCGCCTCTCCCGAGGGAAAGTAGGCCCGGTACTGCTCCTTGGTCCGGCGGCCGGTATAGCAGCCGGGCAAGCAGAAGACGTGCGTCGTCTTGCTGCCCTGGAAGCGGATTCCCCGGCTGGCCAGGCGGTCCAGGCGGGCCAAGTCCACCCCCTCGAACTGGAGGATCTCTCGCTTCTTCGCCGGGCCACCGCAGCCGTACTCGCCGATGCGGTAGTCTGCCCGCACCACGCGGTGGCACGGGATCAGGATGGGTATGGGGTTGCGGGCGAGGGCGGTGCCCACGGCCCTGGCGGCCCTGGGCGCGCCGATCTCCCGGGCGATCCAGTGGTAGGTGCGTACCTCCCCTTTGCGGATCTCCAGGGCCTTGCGCAGCACCCGCTGCTGGAACTCCGGCAAGCCGGAGAGGTCCATCTGCCCCTGAAAGCGGCCACGCTCCTCCAGAAACTCCTGCACTCGCCGCCGCAACCGGACAGGCGGCACATCGTCTCGGGTGGGCAATGCGCCGAAGCGGGAGAGGCACTCCCGGCAGAACTGGGCCTCGTTCTGCGTCAGGTCGGTGTAGCGCACGGCGGCGCCATGATAGGCCACGAACAGCGTCCCTACGGGGGTGTCGAAGCGCGTGTAGCGGAGGGAGTCCTTCTCGGGCGCAGGTCGGGCGGCGGCACGGCGGCGGTTCCGGCCGCCCAGCTCGGCGCCCAGCGTGCGACGCAGGCCGGGGTCCATCAGCGCATCGGGCGCCGCGTCCCGGAGCTGCCGGGCAAGCTGTGCCAGCTCCTGAAGCTCGCCGCCCTGGGCCAGGGCCAGCCTCTGGCCACTGAGCAGCTCGTCCAGCACGGTGGCGTCGTCGCGATTATCGGCCACGGGCTTCACCTCCTTCCGAGGCCGCCAGCAGTTCTCGCAGGGCCTTGAGGGAGCGATAGACCAGTTGTTTGGTGGCAGGCCGGCTCCGCTTGATGATCCTGGCCACCTGCCGGTTGTCCAGGCCCTGGGCGAAGCGCAGGACAAGCACCCGCTGCTGTAAGACCGACAGGCGTCCCACGGCCGCCCACACCTCGCTCCGCTGCTCCTTCTGGAGGAACAGGTCCAGGGGTGTTGGGTCGGGGTCGGGCAAGGAGGCGGCCGCCCTGCCCTCTGTGCTCAGGCATATCGTGGGAGCCAGCGCCCTTCGTCGATCGTAGATCAGGTTACCGGCGATACGAAAGAGCCAGGCGCCAAAGGGCGCGCCTGTCCAGCGATAACCAGGCATCGCTTGCAGCGCCCGCCGGAAGGTCTCGGCAGTGAAGTCCTCGGCCTCTCCGTGAGCGCCCAGGCGGCGGTAGCAATAGCGGTAGACCCGGTCCACGTAGCGGTGGTACAGCTCGCCGAAAGCCTGGGGATCGCGGCGCGCTTGCTCCACCAGCGGAGCCTCGTCGGCCTCCGGTTCAATAGGAGCCATGGGCGTTGTGGCTACGGTCTTCACATCATCTATAACTGGCGGGCGCGTGTATGGTAACACTGGGTCAGCCCTCGGCGCATTTTGCTGCCATCGGCGGGCTATGTTAAGCTAGTCGCCGCTTGAATATCTCATATGCCAGCAAGGAGGTGGGCCATGCCCAACACTGCGCCCCCGGAAGATAAGTGGGTCAAGGTGAACAGTCTAAACCTCCACTACCTGGACTGGGGCGGCGCCGCGCGCAACGTCCTGCTCCTGCTCCACGGGCAAGGCAGCAACGCCCACAGCTTCGACCACATCGCTCCTTCCTTCAGAGACGACTACCGGGTGCTGGCCCTGGATCAGCGCGGCCATGGCGACTCCGACCACACCCGGGATGGCTACGCCGTCACCGCCTTCGCCAGCGACATAGCCCGCTGCGCGGAGGCCCTGGGTATCATCCCCTTCGACCTTGTGGGCGCGTCCCTGGGGGCACGCAACGCCATCCCCCTGGCGGGTGAGCATGCCGGCTACCTCAAGCACTTCGTGTGCGTGGACTACGGGCCGGAGATGGACACCGAGGCCGCCCGCGCCCAGATCTCCCGCCAGGGCGCCCCGAGACGGGGCTGGCGCTCCATCGAGGAGTACGTGCTGGAGCGGGTTCAGGACTCGCCTAGAGTGCAGGAGTCCCTCATCCGGGCGCAGGCGCCCCACAACCTGCGGCTGAACTACGCTGGGCGCTACGTGGCCAAGTCGGACCCGGAGCTCTTCTGGATCAACGGCGGCTTCGGCGTGAGAGAGGTGCCGGCGCTGTGGGAGCAGTGGGCCAGGATCCAGTGCCCCGTCCTGGAGATCAAGGGGGCGTTGAGCAACTACCTTTCGCCCGCCATCCTGGAGCGGATGCGGCAGCTCCAGCCCACCATGGAGCTGGTGGAGGCGCCCAACAGTGGCCATGGCGTCACCTCGGAGAACCCCGACTTCCTGATCCGGCAGGTGCAACGCTTCCTGAAGCGGGAGAGCCCGGTGGCCACTCTGCGATGACGAAATCTTGGGGCCATGAGGGTGTTTATTAACCCGCCACCTCAGGCTCAAGCCTGAGGCATTCTGAACGGCGATGCTGTAGGCTTCAGCCTGCAGTGCGGAGTAATAAACGGTCTCCCCCTAGCCCTTGCCAACCGGCGCGCCCAGGGATACAATATCCTAATTTACGAGAGCGGAGGTAGCCATCGGAAAGACAGTGATGAGCCTGGTAGCTACGGGCCATGCGACGTTGTCCGCCGCTACCGCATGCGGCATACAGAGTAGGTCCCTCATCAAGGAGGTCTTCATGACGCGAGGGTCAAACGTAAAGGTGTTTCTGGCGAGCCTGGTGGTCCTGGGTCTTCTGGCCGCCTCCTGCGCTCCGGCTGCCGAAGCGCCCAAGGCGCAGGATCAGCCCGCGCAGGTATCGGGCACCGCGCCCTTCCCCACCAAGGGCAATCCCAAGTATGGCGGCGTCCTTACCACCGCCCAGACGGACGACCCGCCCAACTTCGACCTGTATTCCAACTCCACCACCAACATGCAGAAGTTCACCTGGGCGGCCTACAACAACCTGGTGCTCTTCGACCCCTACGACAACAGCAAGTTCATGCCTGACATAGCAGAGCGCTGGGAGATCAGCAAGGACGGCAAAGAGGCGACCTTCTATCTCCACAAGAACATCAAGTTCCACAACGGCACACCGCTGACTGCGGCGGATGTGAAGTTCAGCCTGGAGTGGGTCAAGGATCCGCCCAAGGGCGTCGTCAGCACCCGCCGCGACAACCTGCTGCCCATTGACGCCATCCTGACGCCTGACGAGTACACCGTCAAACTCGTGACCAAGCTCCCCTACGCGGCCCTCTTCCCCATGCTGGCCCAGGGCTGGATGGGTATCTACAGCAAGGGCTTCGTGGAGCCGAAGGGCCACAAGATCATGGAAAAAGAGATGATGGGCTCCGGCGCCTTCAAGCTCAAGGAGTACATCCGGGGCACCAGCATCGAGATGGTGAAGAACACCGACTACTGGCAGAAGGGCGTGCCCTACCTGGACGGCCTGAAGGTCTTCTTCATCCCTGATCGTGGCACACGGCTCGCTGCCCTCCGCACGGGCCAGCTCGATATGCTGGGCCTGGACGTGCTGGACGCAGAAGATATCGCCAAGACCATGGCCGGTAAGATCAACATCGAGGAAGGGGTCTCCATCGGCTGGTCGACCCTGAACATGAACGCCAAGCGGGGGGCCCTGGGTGACCTGCGGGTGCGCAAGGCTCTGAGCTTGGCCATCGACCGGCCTGGCTACATCAAACTGGTGCAGAAGGGCGACGGCGTCATCGGCGGCTACGTGCCACCCACCAGCCCCTTCGCCCTGTCCAAGGAGGAGCTGATGAAGCTCCCTGGCTACGGCCCCGACATCGAGGCCAACCGCCGGGAGGCGAAGAAGCTCTTGGCGGAGGCGGGTGTTCCTAACGGCTTCGACGTCGCCAACTTCATCGTGCGGAAGGGCTCCGAGGACCTGGGCGTGTACGTGCAGGACCAGCTCAAGCAGGTGGGCGTGACCTCCACCATCAAGATCATGGACTCCGGCCCCGCCTACGACGCCGCGGTGAAGCTGGACTTCGACATGTTGCCCTGGGGCCACGGCCTGGCCCTGGACGACCCTGATGCGCACTACTCTGAGCTCTACCTCTGCGGCGCGCCCCGGGACTACTCCGGCATGTGCGACCAGAAGGTGACCGAACTGTTCAACAAGCAGTCCCAAGAGCTGGACCCGGCCAAGCGCAAGCAGTTGGTCTGGGACCTGGAGCGGTACGCGGTGCCCCTGGGCATCAAGCTGGTCCTCTCCTGGAACGGCTTCCGCAGCGCCTCCTGGAACTACGTGAAGGGCTGGCAGGAGACGGGCGGTGGCGGCGGCGGTGGCTACAACGTCCGCCACTACAAGCAGGTGTGGATGGACAAGTAGCGCCGGCCAGCTCGGCAAAGACAGTCAGTGGGGCGCCCCGAGGGGCGCCTCACTTCTTTTGCCCCTCGCGACCCTTGGCCGGCCCGCGGAACTTGCTCGGGACGAAGCATTGTATTGTCCTATGCTACGGCGTATTATGTAGTAATTTCGTAAGCCATTGGCGGCTGGCACGCCATAGCGGTGAGGGCAGGACGGGGCTGGGCCTGAGTCCCGGGAGCATAAAGGAGGGTAACCATGAAGAGCAGGCGGGCCGCCGGCCCATTGTTCGGCAGTGTCGTCCTGTTAGGTCTCCTACTACTGGCCTGCGCGCCCGCCGCGGAAGCGCCGCGCCCTCAGCCCGAGCAGCCTACAAGCGTCGCGCCCTTTCCCACGCAGGGCCAGCCCAGGTATGGCGGCGTGCTGCACCTGGCTCAGACCGATGATCCCCCCAACTGGGATCTCTACTCCAACTCCACCACCGCGATGCAGACCATCACCTGGGCGACCTACAACAACCTGATCATCTTCAACCCCCTGGACCAGCAGAAAATCATCCCCGACCTGGCGGAACGCTGGGAGGTGAGCAAGGACGGCAAGGAGGTCACCTTCTCCCTGCACAAGGGAATCAAGTTTCACAACGGGGCGCCTTTCACCTCGGCGGATGTGAAGTTCAGCCTGGACTGGATCAAAGACCCGCCCAAGGGCGCCGTCAGCACCCGCCGGGACAACCTGGAGCCCATCGAACGGATCGAGACGCCGGATGACTCCACGGTAAAGCTGATCCTGAAACGCCCCTACGCCGCGTTGATTCCCATGCTGGCCCAGGGTTGGATGGGTATCTACAGCAAGTCCTGGGTAGAGGCCAAGGGCAACGATATCGCGAAAAAGGAGATGATGGGGACCGGAGCCTTCCGGTTCAAGGAGTACATCCGGGGTACCAGCATCGAGATCGAGAAGAACCCGGACTACTGGCAGAAGGGCGTGCCCTACCTGGACGGTGTCAAGCGCTTCATCATCCGTGACCGGGGGACCCGGGTGGCGGCCCTGAGGACGGGCCAGGTCCACCTCCTCGGCCTCGACGCCCTGGATGCTGAGGACTTTGAAAAAGCCATGGGCAACGAGATCAACATTCAGAGGGGGGCGGGGGTTAGCTGGTCGACGGTGAACCTGAATGCTACCCGCAGGCCCTTCGAAGACGCCCGGGTGCGACAGGCGGTGAGCCTGGCCATAGACCGACCTGGGTACATCAAGGCCATCGAGCATGGCGCGGGCCGTATGGGCGGCTACGTGCCCCCCAGCAGCGCCTTCGCGCTCCCCATGGAGGAGCTACAGAAGCTGCCGGGCTATGGTCCCGACAAGGCAGCGGACCGGGCGCGGGCCAAACAGTTGCTGACGGAGGCCGGCTATCCCAGCGGGTTCAAGACCAACTTCACGGTGCGCACGGGCTCGGATAACCTGGCCATTTACGTGCAGGACCAGCTCAAGCAGATCGGCATCGACGCGCCCATCAAGTTCCTGGACTCCGGGCCTGCTTACGATGCCGCGGTGAAGAAGGACTTCGACATCCTGCCCTGGGGCCATGGGCTGGCGCTGGACGACCCAGATGCCCATTACAGCGAGCTCTACCTGTGCAACGCGCCGCGGGACTACTCGGGCATCTGTGACCAGAAGCTCCAGGACCTGTTCATGAAGCAGTCCACCGCCCTGGACCCGGAGACGCGGAAGAAAGCGGTGTGGGAGCTGGAGAAATACGCGGTGCCCCTGAACGTCAAGATCATCCTCTCCTGGAACGACTTTCGGGTGGCCCACTGGAAATTCGTGAAGGGCTATCAGCGCCAGGGGCACGAGTACAACACCAGCCACTACAAGCAGGTGTGGCTGGACAAGTAGCGATAGCTACTCACCCGTAGACCGTCGGTGGGGCGTCCCGAGGGACGCCCCACCTCGTTTGTCTCCGCCTGGTGAGACCGCCAGCGGTGGCCGATCCAAGCGGCTTGAGACCCGTGCCTATTGTATTATCCTATAGAGCGGCGTACTATATAGTAATTTCATAAGCCAGTGGAGGCTGGCACGCCGCAGCGGTGAGGGCAGGACGGGGCTGGGCCTAAGTCCTGAGAGTATATAAGGAGGGTAACCATGAAGAGCAGAGGGGCCGCCAGCGCATTGCTGGGCAGCGTCGTCCTGTTATGTCTCTTGCTCCTGGCCTGTGCGCCCGCCGCGGAGGCGCCACGCCCCCAGCCCGATCAGCCCACGGGCGTCGCGCCCTTTCCCACGCAGGGCCAGCCCAAGTACGGCGGCGTGTTCCGGCTCTGGCAGACGGACGATCCGCCCAATTTCGATCTCTACTCCAACTCCACTTACGCCATGCACCAGTTTACCTGGTCCGCCTACAACAACCTGATGATCTTTCACCCCTACGAGTACAGCAAGATCATCCCTGATCTGGCGGAGCGCTGGGAGGTCAGCAAAGATGGCAAGGAGGTCACCTTCTATCTCCACAAGGGGGTCAAGTTCCACAACGGTGATCCCTTCACCTCGGCGGACGTGAAGTTCAGCCTGGACTGGGTCAGAAACCCGCCGAAGGGGCAGGTAAGCACCCGACGGGACAACCTGCAGCCCATCGAACGGATCGAAACCCCGGATGAGCATACGGTGCAGGTCGTCCTTAGCCGCCCCTATGCAGCGCTGCTGCCTATGCTGGCCCAAGGTTGGATGGGTATCTACAGCAAGACCTTCGTAGAACCTAAGGGCCACAAGATCATGGAAAAGGAGATCATGGGGACCGGGGCCTACCGGTTTAAGGAGTACATCCGGGGGACCAGCATCGAGATGGAGCGGAACCCGGACTACTGGCAGAAGGGGGTGCCCTACCTGGACGGCGTCAAGGCCTTCGTTATTGCCGACGAGGGGACCCGTTTTGCTGCCTTTCGCACGGGAAACCTCGATGTGTACGGGCCCAACGCCCTGCAGGTAGAGGAACTAGAGAAGACCATGACCGGGAAGATCCTCGTCCAGCCAAAGCAAGCAGGGATCGGGTGGTCCACCCTGAACATGAACGCGGACCGCAGGCCCTTCGACGATCTTCGGGTACGAAAGGCCATAAGCCTGGCTATCGATCGGCCCGGGTTCATCAAAGCCATCCAGTACGGGCTGGGGCTGCTCGGGGGCTACGTTCCTCCTTCAAGTCCCTATGCCCTGCCTCAAGCGGAGTTGGCCAAGCTGCCCGGGTACGGGCCAGACGTCGAGGCCAACCGCAGGGAGGCCAAGAAACTCCTGGCGGACGCCGGCTATCCCAGCGGCTTCGAAACCTCCATGACGGTCCGCAAGGGATCTGAGAACCTGGCGATCTACGTTACTGACCAGCTCAAACAGATCGGGGTCAGTGCCCCCATGAAGATCCTCGACTCCGGCCCAGCCTACGACGCGGCCGTGAAGCGAGAGTTTGATCTGCTGCCCTGGGGCCACGGGCTGGCTTTGGATGACCCGGACGCCCACTACACGGAGCTCTACATGTGCCGCGCGCCGCGAGACTACTCAGGTATCTGCGACCAGAAGGTTACCGACCTCTTCGTGCGGCAGTCCCAGGAGCTGGATCCGGAGAAGCGCAAGCAGTACGTGTGGGACCTGGAGCGGTATGCCGTGCCCCTGGGGATCAAGATCATCCTTGCCTGGAGCGAGTCCCAGAGCGCGCACTGGAACTACGTCAAGGGGTACGTCACCGCGCCCAGCAGCTACAGCAACCGCCACTGGAAGCAGGTCTGGTTCGACAAATAGCTTCCAGGAAGCCGGAGCACAGGGGCGCCTCCACGGAGGTGCCCCTGCCTTCTTCTGTGCTACAATCCAGGCAGGGTCGGCAGGCCCGTCGCCAGCGCCAACATCCCGCCTAGAGGTCGCCAATGCCGAGCCAGAACAAAGATGAGTGGCTGAAGAATACCTACCGGCCCGCAGTGCAGCGCTCTCCCGAGCGAGAGCCTGCCTTCGAGACCACCTCCGGCGCCGAGCTGCACCCCCTCTACACGCCGGAAGACCTGGCGGCGCTGGACTATAACGCCGGCATCGGCTATCCGGGAGAATATCCCTACGTGCGGGGAGTGCAGCCCACCATGTACCGGGGGCGGTACTGGACCATGCGGCAGTACGCGGGTTTCGCCTCCGCCGAGGAGTCCAACCGCCGCTATCGCTACCTGCTGCAGCAGGGGCAGACGGGGCTCTCCGTGGCCTTCGACCTGCCGACCCAGACGGGCTACGACTCCGATCACCCCATGGCCGAAGCGGAGGTGGGCCAGG
The DNA here is from genome assembly GCA_016190485.1 of Chloroflexota bacterium. GTDB lineage: Bacteria > Chloroflexota > Dehalococcoidia > SHYD01 > SHYD01 > JACPQN01. Next base: position 8,688 of record JACPQN010000015.1, on the reverse strand, counting down.
TGGGTGTGCCCATCGACAGCCTGCGAGACATGGAGGTGCTCTTCGGCCAGATCCCCCTGGACAAAGTCTCCACCTCCATGACCATCAACGCCACGGCGCCCATCCTGCTGGCCCTCTACCTGGCGCTGGCCAGGCGCCAGGGCGTGGACCTGAATAAGCTGGAAGGCACCATCCAGAACGACATCCTCAAGGAGTACATCGCCCGGGGCACCTACATCTTTCCCCCCAAGCCGTCCATGCGGCTGGTTACCGATGTGTTCGCCTTTTGCAGCCAGCAGGTGCGGTCCTGGAACACCATCAGCATCAGCGGCTACCACATGCGGGAGGCGGGCTGCACGGCTGCCCAGGAGCTGGGCTTTACCATGGCCAACGCCATCGCCTACGTGGAAGCGGCGTTGCGGGTGGGGCTGGACTTCGACGAGTTCGCGGGGCGGCTCTCCTTCTTCTTCGTGGCCCAGAGCAACTTCTTCGAGGAGATCGCCAAGTACCGGGCGGCCCGGCGCCTCTGGGCACGTTTGGCCCGGGAGCGTTTCAAGGCAAGGAGTCCTCGTTCCGAGACCCTCCGCTTCCACACCCAGACCGCGGGGGTGTCCCTCACGGCCCAGCAGCCCATCAACAACATCGTCCGCACCACTCTCCAGGCGCTGGCGGGGGTGCTGGGCGGCACCCAGTCCCTCCACACCAACTCCTGGGACGAGGCCCTCTCCCTGCCCAGCGAGGAGGCGGTGCAGGTGGCTCTGCGTACCCAGCAGATCATCGCCTACGAGAGCGGCGTTGCCGACGTGGTTGACCCCCTGGGTGGCTCCTACTACGTGGAGTCCCTGACCAACCGACTGGAGGCCCAGGCCCGGGACTACATCGAGAAAACCGACCAGCTAGGCGGCGCGCTGGCGGCCATCGAGCAGGGCTACATCCAGCGGGAGATCCAGGAAGCCGCCTACCGGTTCCAGCAGGAGGTGGAATCCCAGAAGCGGACCATCGTGGGGGTGAACCGCTTCACCACCGGGCACGAGAAGGTGGAACGGCTCTTCCGTCTCGATACCTCCTGGATCGAGCGGCAGAAGGCCCGCACCCAGGAGGTGCGTGCCAGCAGGCATCAGAAGGCGGCCAAGGCGGCGCTCCGGCACCTGGAGCGGGCCGCCAGAGGCGACGAGAACACCATGCCGGTGTTTCTCGAGTGTGTGGAAGCCTACTGCACCATCGGCGAGATCTGCGACGTGCTCCGCAGCCACTGGGGCGAGATGCAAGAGCGAGTGGTGATTTAGCCAGCCCTTGACGGGGCTGTTATACTGGGCGCGCTAGCCTCGTTACTGTTGTCGGTAGGTTCTCCAGGTCGTCGCTGTCGGAAAGCGGCAGGCCCAGCAACATCCAGTCTACCCAGAGGAGGAGCGCCAGGATGGAGTTCGAGCTTTCGTATACGCCTGATCAGGAGGCCTTCCGCCAGGACGTGCGGGCATGGCTTCAGGCCAATGTTCCCGCGGGCATCAGCCGCTCGCCCCGGGTCGAGGAGCACCCTCAGCAGGAGTGGGAGCAGCGCCGGGTGCTGGCCCGCCGCCTGGGGGCCAAGGGCTGGCTCTGGCCCACCATGCCAAGGGAGTACGGCGGCGGCGGCCTGAGCATGGACCAGGCCATCATCATCGCCGAAGAGCTGGACAGCCTGGGGCTCCACTCCCCGCCCTACCACGATAGCGCCACCCTGGTGGCGCCCAGCGTGCTGGTGTGGGGCAGCGACGAGCAGAAGAAGGCTTTTCTCCCGCCCATGCTCAAGGGCGAGGTGGTAACCTTCCAGTGCCTCACCGAGCCAGAAGTAGGCTCCGACCTGGCCAGCGTCAAGTCCTCCGCCGTGAAGGACGGCGACGAGTACGTCCTCAACGGCCACAAGACCTTCATCGGGGCAGCCCACGGCGTGGACTGGATGTGGACCATCGCCGTCACCGACCCCAAGGCGCCGCGCCACGAGAACGTGAGCTGGTTCATCATTCCGGCCAACTCCCCGGGCGTCACCATCATCCCCATGGAGCTGCTGGGCTCCCGGGGCGAGGACGGCAACCCCGAAGGACACAAGAACGATATATATTTGGACAGCGTGCGAGTCCCCGCCTTCAACCTCATCGGCGGAGAGAACCAGGGCTGGCGGGTAGCCAGCACCCACCTGGAACTGGAGCACGGCGGCGGCGGGCGCATCGTCCGTAACGCCTTCGAGCGGGAGTTCTGGAAGTACATCGAGACGGCCCAGCGGGATGGGCGCCACTTGGCGGAAGACCCCGATGCCAGGGACGTGCTGGCGGACATTCAGACCGATAACGAGATCACCCGCCTGCTTGGTATGCGGAACTTCTACCTGGCCCACGCCAGGAAGCCCCGCTCCTACGAAGGCTCCCAGTCCTCCTACATGCGCAAGACCGCGGGCCTCCGCATGACCCATCTCATGGGCCAGCTCCTGGGCTACCAGGCCCTGACCACCGACGCGGAGTACCGCATCGCCGACGGGCACATCGAGTCGCAGCAGCGCTCGGGGATCATCAACGTCCACCCCGGCGGCACTACGGACATCCAGAAGCTGATCATCGCCCGTCGCATCGGCATCGGCCGCACGGCCAAAGAGGAGGCAGGGCGGCTCTCCTAGCCCACTCACACACGGTACAGCAAGAGGCCGGGCGCTCAGGAGCCCGGCCTTGCTTATCCCTATCCCGCGCACCCACCAGACGGGCAATCCTGCCAACTGCCCGCACACCTTGATAGTATATACCCCATGATGTATAATGTGACTAAAGAGGTGAGCGAAGTGTACAGAACGAATGTTTATCTCGATGAGGAACAAGTTCGCGCCCTTAAGCACATGGCGGCGGAACAGAGATGCAGCTTGGCTGAGTTGGTACGACGGGCAATTGACACGTACATTTCCACCCAGGAGCCCGATCAGGCACTTTGGCGAGAACGCCTGGAAGACTTCAAAGCCAGGGTTCTGAAGAGACAGCGAAGAAACGTGCCGTCAGAAAGCGTGGAAGCTGACATTGTCGTAGCACGGGAAGAGGTTCGCAAGGTACACCGTGCGTCGAGTCGTCGTTGATACCAACGTCTGGGTCTCGGCCTTATTGAACCCAGAGGGGTATCCGGCACGCGTGCTTGCTGCGCTCGAGGCGAGCAAGTTCGTCCTGATAGCCAGTGAACCCCTGTTTACGGAATTGTCAGAAGTCCTGGCGCGGCCACGAATCGCCCGAAAGTACCACGTGACCAGAGCTACTGCGCGAGCCCTGATCTCCCGTCTGCGCCGGCGTGCTACGGTAGTCCCGGTGACCGGCGCACTGCGGCTCTGCCGCGACCCAGATGACGACATGGTTCTCGAGACGGCAGCCTCAGGGCGGGCCAACACACTGGTAACCCGGGACGACGACTTGAAAGGTGACTCTGACCTTGTCCCGCTGTTAGAGTCCGCAGGTATCGAGGTCTTTACCGTAAGGCGATTGTTGGAAGAGCTAGATTTTGTTGTTGACTATCGTGAGTTTACGGAGCGTTTCGAAGCGGCTCTTGACCCTACCTTCCGTATCTCCTTTAGTCCGCTGCACTTTACTAGAGAAGTATCCTACGAAGGTGTAGTAAGGAGGGTGCAAGTCTATCCTGAAGGCAGGGTCTTATGGCTGGCTATCGACGTGTTCGATCCTGAGCACCCCGAAGGCAGCGATCCTTTCTTCCCTGATCAATTATGGCTCAAAGCAGACAGCGGGCAACTTGGTGATTTCTTGGAAGATTTACACTCGCTAGGGATCCATGTGAAAACGCCGCATGACTTGGTGGGCCTGAGACTGACCTGGGAGTACGGCCATGGCTATTCAACAGAAGGGGGTGCTCGACTGAGGATTCCCCAGTAATCACTGTTTCCCTGTCCTCTTTGCCCCAAGAACCGAGCAGGCCACCGCGCTAGCGCGGTGGCCTGCCCTTCGCCCTTCGGATTGCAGTGAGACAGCTTACGGCTGCACCAGCACCCGCACCGTGCTGCTATCCGTCTCTTTGCGCTGGCTCAGGAGCCGGTGGCCCCGCTTCTGCGACCAGACGATGAGGTCGTAGATGTTCAGCACGTCGGGGATGAGTACCTCGATGAGGGCGCTGCGGTCCTTCTCCACCTGCGCGGTGAGGGCGGCGATGATGCCGGCGCAGCTCTTGCCCCGCCCGTCGATGACCACCCAGCCGTTGCTGTGGCCGTTGACGCCCACCCGGGCGCTGCCGAAGACGTTGATCTCGCCGCTCTTGCGCAGCTCCACCTGGCGCTTGAACTCGGCCACGGCCTCCCAGGCCACTGCGGTGGCGCGGTCGCCCTTCTGGCACACGGCGCCCCGCACGCCTACGATGTCCGGGTTGATGCGGGCCAGCTCGTCCAGGTCCTCGATGCGGAGATGGCCGGAGAGGGCCGTGCTCCTGCCCGCCTCTTTGCCCTCAAAGACCATGTCCCGTAGCAGGTCTTCGGGCATGAAGTCGAAGAGGTTGCGCCCGTCCTTGGTCAGGGTGTCGATGAGAAAGCCGTCGCACTCCCCCTCTTTGGCCAGCTTCACCATGAGGCGGGGGTCCAGCCCGTCGTACAGGGGGTTGTCGGCAAAGAGGGAGCCGATGAGCTTGGTCTCGGTGCCTTCCAGCGCGCGGCGGGAGGCCCGCAGGGTGGCCGCGGCCTGCTGGTAGTCCGTGTTCATGAAGCCCACCTTCACCGAGGTGGCGTGGAGCTGCCCCGCCGCGTAGACCGCCATGGCCACGGTGCCGTCCTGGTTGGGCACCACGCCCAGGGTAATGCTCACATGCTTGTCCGGGTCTATGGCGGCCCGCACCTCTCTGGCCACCAGGGGGTGGGCAGAGCCCACCAGGGCCTCCTGGAGGTTCTTGACGTCCACGATGTCTGCGCCGCCCCTGGCGGCCTCCAGGGCCTCGGGCAGGTTCTGGACGCTCACCATGAGGATCATCGGCGTTCACCCCCGGCCACCAGCATGGGCGCCTGCGCCGCGTCCAACTCCTGCTTGAGCTGGGCCTTCTCCTCCGGCGTGAGATCCATCAGGGGCAGACGCACGTGGCCTCCCGCCATGCCCTGGAGCTGGCCCCAGTACTTGCAGAGGGACACCGGCAGCACGCCGCTGAACTTCTGGACGGTGGCGCGCCACCACTGGTCCGAGAGCTCCTTCACGGGGCGCAGGTGCTTGGCATAGAAGTCCGGGTCCAGGGCGCCAGCACAGGCCCGGTTCACAAAGTCCACGTAGTGGGTGCGGCCTGGCACGTCGAAGCGCCAGTCGGAGGTGTTGGCGAACATGACCTGCTGGTGGAATCCCAGCTCCTTGCCTTTGGCGAAGATCCACTCGTCGGGCGTGCTGATGACTGCCTCTTTGCCCACCAACAGGTGAGTGTCGATGGAGATCTGCTGGTTAAAGCTGGCCTCTTTAACCCCTACCACGTTGGGGATGCGACACAGCTCCTGCAGCCCCTGGGCGCTCATGACGATGCCGAACTGGGGCGAGTTGTAGAACATGATGCCCAGGGAGGCCTGCTCCGCCACCGCCCGGGTGAAGGCGATGACCTGCTGCTCCGTCTTGGTGACGATGTAGGGTGGTCCCAGGATCAGCAGGTCGTAGCCCAGGGCCTCCACGTGCTTGGCCAGGGCGATGGCCTCTTTGTAGGAGGTGTGGGTCACCTGGGCCGCAATGGGCCACTGGCCGCCCGCCTCGTCGGCGAGGACCTCCATGACCCGTCGCCGCTCTTCCCGGGTCAGGCTCCAGAACTCGCCCATGTTCCAGGAGCACCCTGCGCCGCGCGTGCCCAGGGAGCGGATGTGCCGGATGTTGTTTCTCAGGCCGGCTTCGTCAACTTCGTCGTCGGGGGTGAATGGAGTCACCAGGGTGGTCCATTGGCCCCGGAGGTGCTCCCGCGCCCACTCCTTGGCCTCACCCTTGCTGTAGTGCGCCATGCTTCTTCTCCTCGTGCGTCCCCGCCGGCGCGCCGAAACCTGACCCGCCGCAGGCGTTACACACTATTCGATTCTACCTGCGCGGGCTTGGCCCTGTCAACCGCAGCGGGTGCGGATGGAGGGTCTTGAGAGCCTCCCAAAGCCGTTTGAGGAACACTCACAAGGGGTGTTATCCAGGTGTCCTGAGACTGAAGGTCTCGGACCATCCGGAGGCGGGACTCGCAGGCGGCACCCATGGCCGCACCCGCCAGTAGTAGGTCGTGTTGGGAGTCAGTGGGAACTCTGGGGGCACCGAATAGCTGTTCAGCGGTTCAGTCATCCCGCCGTGCCGCTGCTCCCAGTAGAGAAAGCTATCAGGGCCGAAGCGGGGGTCCTGGCTCATCTGCAGCTCGTAGAAGAAGTAGAAGGCGAACTGGTCCGTCCAGCGCAGCGTCGGCGTGGCGCTGTCCGCCAGGCCTCCGGTGCGCGGCGCCACCGCGCTGATGCCCCAGCCCACGGGCTGGTTGGTCGAGAAGGTGCGGGCCGCCGACCAGCGACTCCATCCGGGGCTGTCGGCCGGCAGCGTCCCCCCAAAGGTGGAGGTGCGCACGCGCCAGGCGTAGGTCGTCCCTGGCAGCATGATATAGGGGCCGCTGCCCATGACCGGGGCGGGAACATCGAAGTAGGCGGCCGCGCCGGCGGCAGGATCGGAGACGATGAGGTCTATGGCCGGCCCGTCGAAGCCGGTGGGGGCGAGTTGGACGTGGTACTGGGTGACATTGCCCTCCGTCTGCCAGGCGAGCCGCGGGCCAAGGTAGTACACCGTGGTGGCGTCCCCAGGATAGGTCGCCGTGGGAGTAGGAATGGTCACCAGTAGCGCGAAGGTGGAGAGATGGTGCACTTCCGCAGTGCAGGCCTGTGCGGAGCAGATGGTGGGAAGGATCTGCCAACGCCCCGTCGCCTCGTCCAGGAAGGCCAGGGCGAAGTTCTGGGGAAGTCCACCCGCGGCCGCCAGGCTGGCCGGGTCCAGAGGGAAGCTGATCTGGAGGGGGCGCTGGAGCTGGTCAGGCACCCACTGTCCCGCGACAGATAGTCCCAGCTCGAAGGCCTGTCCCGCCAGGACTGTGCCCGCGGCCGGCGCGGGGACCTCTCCCGTAATGGGGGCCACCTGCACTGCGACGACGCCAGCTTGGCCGGTCACTCCCGCCGGTACGGAGATGGAGTAGTCTCCCGAGCGGAGGGCGCCGCCCGTGCCAGGAGCGAAGCTGGCGCTGGCCAGAGCCGTAGCGGGGCCGGCCACCTGGCCTGCGGCGGGAGCCGCGCCGCCGGTGATGGGGAGCGGAGGCGGCGGCAGGGGGGAGGGTGGCGGAGACGGCGGCGCCCCACCACCACCGCCGCCGGGCGCCATGCGAGCCACCACAGCCGACAGCTCCGGCCCCCACCAGACCGGCTCGAAGTCGTCCCAGGTGTTGAAGGTCAGGCGGGTCTGGCCCGACCCGTCCGCGTTCATGACGTAGATCTCCTTGTTGCCGTCCCGGTCGGAGAAGAAGATGATGCGCTGGCTGTCCGGTGACCAGGCGGGATCGCCGTCCACGGCTTTGTTATTGGTGAGCTGCCGCACATCGGAGCCGCCGGGCCGCATGGTGTAGATCTCCCAGTTGCCCGTCCGGTCCGAGGTGAAGGCGATGCGGGTGCCATCGGGCGACCAGGAGGGGTCGCCGTTGCTCACCCCGGGCACCGAGGTGGTCAGCCGGGTCAGGCCGGAGCCGTCGGCGTTCATGGCGTAGATCTCAAAGATGCCGTCACGCTGGGACACAAAGGCGATCCTGGAGCCATCGGGAGACTGGGTCGGGTCGCCGTCGAAGGCAGTGTTACGGGTGATGCGAGTCTGCTCGGTGCCGTGGGGGTTGCGCATGACATAGATTTCCGAGTTGCCGTCCCGGCAGGCGGCAAAGGCGATGATGCCACCACCCAGGGACCACACGGGATCGCCGTTCAGCGCGGTGCTGGCGGTGAGGGGAGTCACCTCCGTGCCGTCCCGGTTCATGGTGTAGATCTGGTAGACGCCGGTGCGGTTGGAGGTGAAGGCCAGCTTGGTCCCGTCGGGCGACCAGGTGAGGTCACCGTCGGTAGCAGGCTCGTTGGTGAGGCGCACCTGCCCGCCGCCGTCCGGGTTCATGAGGTAGACCTCCCAGTTGCCATTCTGGACCGAGACGTAAGCGATGGCGGGCAGCGGCGCAGGGGGCACCGCCGCGGCGCTGGCGATAGGAGTGGGCGTCGGCGTAGCCGCCCCTGGGGCGCTGGGCGCGGTGACGGTGAAGCTGAAAGTGCGGCTCCAGGGCAGCGGCGTGCCGTCGCCCTGGATGCGGGGGCGCACCCGCCAGTAGTTGGTCCGGTTGCTCAGGGGATGGCTGGCGGGCACCGTGAAGCTGTTGAGCGGCTTGGTGATCCCGCCGTGGATCACGTTCCAGTAGACGAAGGAGCAGGCCGACTCCGCCAGGGTGAAGGTGGGGTCCTCGCTGAGCTGCACCTCGTAGAGGAAGATGCTGCTGTCGCTGTTGGCCCAGGTGAGGGTGGGCGTTGCTGTGCTGACGGCCCCCCCGTCCGGGGGCGACACGGGACTGATGGTGGCGCTGGAGGTGGTGCGGGTGCGGAAGGTGCGCTGAGCCCAGGGGCCCCAGGATTGGTTGCTCAGGTTCAAGGTCTGCACTCTCCAGGTGTAGGCCGTGTCCGGCAACAAGATGTAGTTGTATGACAAGTTACTTAAAATG